>JADGBX010000122.1 GCA_015231265.1 Magnetococcales bacterium
ATATCACCATCCCGTCGCGCCCCTCCATCATGCTGGAGGTGGCCAAGGCGACCCGTGGTTTTGCCCCGGATCTTCAAGGCGTAGCGGAGATCATCCGCCGGGATATGTTGCTCTCGTCGGAAGTGCTGGGTGAGGCCAACAGAAAACTCTCCGACTATAAAGGCAAGGTCGGTTCGATCCAGCAGGCGGTGATGCTGCTGGGATTGCCCCGTGTGCGCGAGATCGTCACTCGTCAGTTTCTCACCACCTCTCTGATCGGTCGCAACGATCCGATGCAGAAGGTGCGCATGCACAGCCTAAGCGTCGCCCAGGCTGCGGCGCGTCTTGCCTATCTGCTGCCGGACCGCTCCCCCACCATGCAGAACGGCTATCTGCCCACCATCCATCCCGATGAGGCGTACACCGTCGGACTGCTACACGATGTGGGCGTGATCATTCTCATGCAGTGTTTCGACAACTACCGGCCATTTCACGAAGAGATGCGCACCCACGGCGGTCGCGCTCTGGTCAATGCCGAAAACGACCGCTTCAATACCGATCACTGCCAGGTAGGCGCCCTCCTTGCTGATCGGTGGAACCTGCCGGAAACGGTGTGGCGGGTGATCCTGTCCCACCACGATCATGACGCCTTCTTCAAGGCCGGAAAAAAGGTTCAGCGCAGGAAAGCGGCAGTATTGCAAGGCATCCTGCACCTGGCAGAACACGCTGCAGAAGATGTATTCCGTGACGAGTGGGATCTGTTTGTCAACCGCTTCGGCCCCTTCTTCGATCTGAACGAGAACGCCCTGCAGTCACTCCGCAATGAAGCCGGTGCTGCCCTCACTCCCCCTTCCGACACCAACTGATCCGGAATCATGTCCACCATCATCCCCACCATACGTAAACGCCAGGAGAGTACGGAGAGTCCGTTCTGGATCAGTTTTGCCGATCTGATGACCGCCCTGGTGATGCTGTTTCTGGTGGTAATGAGCATCTCCATGGTTGCCATCGCCTCCAAAAGTGTCGTGGAGAAACGGGAGCAGGCACAGGATATCGATCAGATCTTCGATGACCTCAGTGATCGCGCCGTGTCCGGAGGCGTTGAGATCGCCATCAATCGCGCCAACCACACCATCAGCTTTGGTGAGAAGGTGCGCTTCGCCCACAACAGCTTCCAGCTCTCACCGGAAGCCGTGGAGAAGCTGCAATCGTTCGTGCCGCTCCTGCTCCATGTCCGTAACACCAAAAAAGGAGTGCGCTGGCTGAAACGGATCCACATCGAAGGGTACACCGACCAGACCGGCACCTATCTCTACAATGTGAATCTCAGTCTCAACCGGGCACAAGCGGTGGTGTGCGCCCTCTTCGCCGGAGATCTCCTGCCTGAAGAGCGGCGGCTGCTGCGTCAACTTCTGATCATCGATGGTGCGGCAGCCACTGCAGTGAAAGAGAGCCCCAAGGAGAGCCGTCGCGTGGAGGTGAGGCTTGAATTCCGACAGTTGGAAGAGCACGAGGTGGTGCCCGAAGTCAACGAAATGCCCATCGGTCGGTGTGCGTTGCGCATGGATTGGGATAAAGAGCCGGACCAGACCGTCAAGAAACAGAAGAGCCCCTCTTCCGACGAGTGACGCTCTTCCTCTTGATGACATCTACCATACTCAGAAAGAGAGAAGCGATCAGGCTGCCTCTTCTTCGGTCTCCTGACTTCCATCCAGTGGCCGGAAAAAGGTCTCGACATACCACGCGGAGATATCCTCCGCCGTTTGCGCCCTGGCCTGTCTAATCTGCTCCAGCGACTCCAGACGCTCCTGAAGCTGCTCCTGATCGATTCGTCCCTCCTGAGCCATCTCCTGAAACATCTGCGCCATCTCGGCCACACCCCGGGCGATGGGTGAGTTCTCTTCCTGTTTAACGGCGTACACCTCGGCCAACGCCTCATCCGTGGTAATCAATGCTTCGGGAGGCAAAGGTTCTGCAGACTCCTCTTGAGCAACCTCATCCTCGTCGAATATCGTCTCCGCCTTCGGAGGCTGTTTCGACTCGGCCCGCTCGCCCCGTACATGGTAACCCACTATGCTCACCCACCCATGCGGCTTCTCAGGCATAAGAAGCTCTTCCTCCACTTCTTGTTGGCGAGTTGCAGGGATCTTGGGCCGTACCTCATCCACATGATAGGCTGCCAATGGAACCCAATCAGAATCATAGCTCTCCATGCACGACGCTCCCTGCTGATGAACGAGATCAGGTCGAAACGTCTCATCTCCAGTATGAAACGTCACCCTGCCTACCCCATCGGCAGAAACCGGCGAGAGCTTGAGGCGCTATTGCTTGACTGCACCGGTTTCCTCTTGCTCTGAGGGTTCCGAGGCAGGAACGTCAACGCCATTGGAGGAGGGTTCTGAACCGGACTCGGAAGTCGTCGTCTTGTTGGAATCATCCGTCTCACTCTTACCCGACACCACATCCAGCGCAGCAGTGAGAGACTCCCCCTGAAGCGTGGTTGCCAACCACTCCACCGGTGATGACTGATCTACAACGACGAATCGTTTATCCTCTTTCCAGACCGAGAGAGTGCGCTCCCCCTTTTCACCCTGCAACTGCGCAGTGAGAAAGGGTGCTCCCTGCCGTTCTTGACGCAGGCGTACCTGTTCCGATTTGGTGGTGAAGAGTTCGATGATGTTATCCCAAGCTGCCAGTGGCCAGCGGTTCTTTTCTCCGGAACGCTCCGCCGTCAGAGTCGAGGTACCCTCACTCCGTTCGATGGTCACGGCATCGATCTGCCAATAGTCTGGAAGTGGCCGTAAAGAGGCCAGTTCCAGCGGGGCTTTTGCCAAATCGTCCTTGAGATAGGCGGCCATGCGCATGAGATCGCTCTCGCCCTCTCTGGCCACATGTAGAGTGTTGTCCCCTTTCCAAATGGTCAGGAGATGCTGGCTGGTGGCACTCTCCGCATCCGGCCCGGCTTGAGTGGCAACCACTCGTGTGTAGTGAATCGTCCAGTCCGGTCTGTCCACCTCTTCCGACTCCTGGGATTTCTCCATATAGGAGAGCCCTTTGGCGGCAAACAGCATATCCAACCAACCACGCACCTTGTCGCCGTCGGTACGGATGGCAAGCGGCTGAATCATGTTCCAGTCGGTGTCGGGCCCTTCCCGCTCCAGGATGAGTGGCGTTGCCGTTGAATCGGTAGGACGGATCTCGAATCGGACCAGATCCCGGCGATAGGTTCCGGGAAAGAGGTCATTATCACGCAGATCATTAATGCTCTTGGTCAAAACATCCACGTCCCGCGCTTCCGCCAGAACCACCGGCCCACCCTCTCCCAGTTGCAGATACACCTCCGGTCGCGCCACTGCCTTGGAGCCGAGACGATAGGTGGTCCACGCCTCCTGCTTGGCCGGAACCTCGGCCGAAGTGGTCAGAGAGAACCGCCCACGTGGCGTATCCAGTCCGAAAGAGGCCGGGTCGTCAACCGAATCGGTAACCTTACGCACGTAGTGGCTCTCCAAAAAGGAGAGCATGCGATCCGGCAGGCTGTTGTTGGTGAGCATGGCCCGAGGTTCAACGATCTGCCAACCGTCCGGTGTGCGCTGAATACGAACAGTGTTGCCTTGGGCATCGGTATGGCGGAGCTGCATCACATCCGTCGGTTTGATCGACGAGATCAGCCGTGACGCCTCCTCCTCCTGCTTCTCCTGAGTCTCCTGCCGATCCAGCAGGTACAGGCCCCCTCCCCCAACCAGCAGAACAGCCAGCAAGATCAGATTGAGATTCCATCCACTCTTCATGACGCCTCTCCCTCCATCAGCGACGCTTGCGCCGCAGCCAGATGGTCACACCGAAACCGAGAATCAACAACGGCAGCAGAACCACGAACCCCCAGAACAACAACGCCACATCCACGGCGTTCATCTCCAGATCGGAATCCTGGATCTTCTTCGGTTTGATGGCGATGAAATCCTCATCCTCCGCCAGCCAGCGCACCATGTTAAGGAAAAGGTCCCCATTACCGGAGAACTCGACATAGGCATCGGCAGCAAAGTCGGAATCCCCCACCACCACCCAGCGCTCCTTCCCTTTCTCAAGCGCAACACCCAGAGTCAACGGCCCCTTTTGATCACTCTCCGCATCGAAACCGACGGAACCGGAGGAGATGTCCCCCCTCTCCAACCAGCCACGATCAGCACCCTGAAGAATGGTCGTACTGGTGATTGCCGACTCTTTGATTACCGCCTCATCAAGCAGAATCGCACGCGCCTCCGGCAGAAACGATGCCGACTGTACCGACGCTGTGATGGGATGCTCCTTGTCGTACTGACTCACCAGAGGCGTGGTCGGACCGCCACCGAAAAGCCGGGAGACGGTATCGATGACAATCCCCTGGGAGAGCGTAATGCCCCGCTCGGCAAGAGGCTCTTCCAAACCGGTCTTGGCATCGGGATCGGCAAGCACCAACACCCTCCCCTTCTCCGTCGCCCAAGCCATCAGCCGTTCCCGCTCCACCGGCAACAGCGGTTTGCGCAAACCGCCCATCACCACCACGGAGGTGTCTTCAGGAACCTTCTCCACACCGGCCAGCATCACGGTCTCAACACCATACCCCTCCCCTTTCAACAACATGGCTACCTGGGAGTAGGCTGTGCGGTCGCGGCCTTCGATGGAATGCTCTCCATGGCCGGTGACGAAGAGGATCTTCTTAACCGAGCCTTTGGCAAGACGGATCAGAGCGTTGGTGATCGCCTCCTCATCAACGTCAGTCACTTTTTCTGATTTCTCTCCCGCCCGCAACACCACGGTGCCGTACATGGCCACATCGTCACGCTTGGCGGCTCCGGGATCGAGATCGGGATCAACGAAGCGCACGGTCAGATCAGGGTTCGCCTCCCGGTAACGTTCCAATAGATCAGCAATGGTCGCCCGCTTATTATCCTGATCCTGGGCGTAAACGGTGGCAACCACACCGTCATCAAAAGCAGAGATCGCTTTCACCGACTGCTCTGCCAGAGTGTGACGGCCATCAGCAGTCATATCCCAGCGAACGGTATATCGTTGCGTGGCATAAGCCACCATCGCCAGGACCAACGTCAACAACAATCCGGTGGTGGCATTCTGAATACGGAGCCCACGACGGACGGAACGATTCATCTTCATTTTCAGACACTCCTCTCTCTCATCACCGTCGATTCAGGCCGCGATGCGGTCCGCCAGCAATCGCTGACGCGCAAACAGAAGACCACCGGCGATCACCAACAGGAAATAGACGAGATCGGCACTGGTGATCACCCCCATCAGAAACCGCTCGTAATGCTGCATGATGGAGAGGTAGTTAAGCACCGGTTCGATTCCCTCACCACCCGCTTTCCCCATCCAGGAGATGATCCAGAGTAGTAGCAGAACACCAAACCCGGTAACCGCCGCCACCATGGGATTCTTCGTGGCGCTTGAGGTAGCCAGCCCCACCGCTCCGAAAGCGGCACTCACCAGAAACAGCCCCAACAGTCCGGAGAGGACCTGCCCTGTGTCCGGCGATCCGTAGAAATAGAGCGACAGAGGCAGCAACGCCAATAGAAGAAGCGTCGTGGCGATGAAAAAGAGCAGGCCAAGATATTTCCCAAGAACGATCTGCATGGGCGTGACCGGAGAAGAGGCCAGCGCCTCCCAGGTGTTGCGACGCTTCTCATCTGCCAGCAGACGCATGGTGATCAGAGGCATCAACAAGAGCAGCAGAACAGCCGCATTACCAAAGGTGGGAGCAACGATCCACTGGGTGATGGATTGTCCACCATCCATACCTCGATAGGCCTGAAACTGCACCTGCTGCATCACGTAATTTTGGAGAGCTGCATTGAACATGAAGGCGTTGATCGCCATCAATACAGCCAACAGCGCCCATGCCAACGGTGAAATGAACATGCTTCGCCACTCTCGCTTGGCAATAGCCATTAATGCTCTCATGCTGCACCTCCCTTACCGTTCTCCTCAGCACCTTCTTCACTGTTCTCTTCGGAACGTTCCAGCGGATCGGAACCGGCCAACTGGACGAAAATCTCCTCAAGAGACTGTCCCATCGGCGTCATCTCCCGCAGGTTCCACCCCTTCTCGACACTCTGTTTCACAATCTCAGTGATAGGATCCTCATCGGCTTCAGCCGTGACGAACAGTGCCCCATCCTGCTCCGACACCGACTGCACACCGGCAATCGACTCCAGAGTCTCAGCAGAGGGGGGTTCAGCCAACACGATGCGCATCGCCTGCCCCGCATGTGCCCGCTGCTCAAGCCCCTCAATGGTATCCTCGGCAACAATGCGTCCGTTGCTGATGACGGTCACCCGGTCACATGTCATTCTGATTTCCGGAAGAATGTGCGTAGAGAGCAGAACCGAGTGCTCCTCCGCCAACTCCCGGATCAGGGAACGGATCTCTCGAATCTGAATCGGATCCAGACCAACGGTAGGCTCATCGAGAATCAACACTTTAGGAGAGTGCACGATGGCCTGGGCGATGCCTGCCCGTTGCCGGTAGCCTTTAGAGAGGTTACTCAAGAGACGATCGGCAACATCCACCAAACCGCACCGGCTCAGCGCCCTGTTCACTGCCTGCTCCAGTGCCCCCTTCTCCACCCGGCGCAGCGTTGCCAGATAGATGAGATACTCCCTGACCGTCATCTCATCGTAAATAGGGGGGTTCTCCGGTAGGAAACCCGTGATCGCCCGAGCCTCTTCCGGCTCCGACAGAAGATCGAAACCTCCGACACTCACCGCGCCTTCCGTTGGCGAGAGGAGTCCGGTGAGTATCCGCATGGTGGTGGTCTTTCCGGCGCCGTTGGGTCCGAGAAAGCCCATCACTTCTCCACGTTGCACGGAAAAATCGATACCGTCCAACGCTTGAAACGTTCCAAAGGTGCGCGACAATCCCGACACCTTGATCATTGTCTCCTGCATGATTTCTCTCTCCACTCATTCATGGATGCATCGCTGTGAATCACTCAACGCGAAACTTCAAGAACGACACTCCAAGATGATCAAAGATGATCCAATCTGATGCATATTCCGCATCACCTGGTGAAAATATGACTAACAATTAAACAGCACTGATTAAAAAATCATCATTTCTTGGGGTCGTGCCTATATATTAACCACACCATTTTCTGTTCATTTCCTGAGCATTCTGCAAATAATCCATTAAAAGTCATAGCGATCAACATCTTTTGCTTTAATGGCACACTGATTGCTTTCCTGCTTTGGAAAGATCGTGTCATCGACGGACCGCCCAAGCCATTGCGTTGCTGTACGCATCCTGTACACTGCGCTCTCAGGACGCAAGGTGGAACCAGCGCTTCAGTATATGGAGCCGATTGAATCCAAATGCAACCGCTTCTTCTCGGGAAAAGAACAGGCGGCGCTCTACCGGAAACTAAATTTGTAACCGGATTCACCGGATCGACTGACACAACACACGCTGGTGATGCGGACACCGCAGAGACCACACGACAGGGTGCACAATTAACGAGCAGCCTTCTCTACATGAACTCAGGCTGCATCGATAACGTCGAACCGCACCTATCTACTGTTACGAAAACCTTAGCAAGCGAAGAGGACACGGCATGGCTGATCAGGCAGCAGTACAAGCAGCTCTTGAGATGATCAAAAAGAACGACGTCAAATTCGTCGACTTCCGTTTCACCGACTTTAAAGGCAAATGGCAGCACATCACAGCCCCCGCCTCTGCTGTTGACGAAGAGACTTTCGAGACCGGATTCGGCTTTGACGGCTCCTCCATCGCCGGCTGGTGCGAGATCAACAAGTCGGACATGGCTTATGTCCCCGACGCCACCACCGCCACCATGGATCCCTTCACCGAGGTCCCGACCCTTATCTTCATCTGTGACGTGGTCGACCCCCTCACCAATGAAGGCTACATCCGTGACCCCCGCTCCGTCGCCAAGCGCGCCGAAGCCTATGTGAAATTCCTGGGTCTGGGCGATACCGTTTTCGTCGGTCCCGAAGCCGAATTCTTCATCTTCGACTCCGCACGCTTCGGCTGCGACATGAACAAGGTGTTCCACCACATCGATTCCGAAGAGGGCATCTGGAACTCCGCCCGTGACTTCGAAGATGGCAACCACGGCCACCGCCCCGGCATCAAAGGCGGCTACTTCCCCGTGCCCCCCATCGACTCCTTCCAGGACATGCGTTCCGAGATGTCCCTGACCATGCAGGAGATGGGTCTGAACATCGAGTTCCATCATCACGAAGTGGCCACCGCCGGTCAGAACGAGATCGACATGCGCTTCGACTCGCTGTTGAAGATGGCCGACGATCTCCAGAAGTTCAAATACGTCGTTCAGAACGTTGCACACATCTACGGCAAGACCGCCACATTCATGCCCAAGCCCCTGGCTGGCGACAACGGCACCGGCATGCACGTTCATATGTCGATCTGGGACGGTGACAAGCCTCTCTTCGCCGGCAATCAGTATGCCGACATGTCCGAGATGGCCATGCACTTCATCGGCGGCATCAAGAAGCACGCTCGCTCGCTGAACGCCTTCACCAACCCCTCTACCAACTCCTACAAGCGCCTGATCCCCGGCTTCGAAGCCCCGGTTCTGCTGGCCCACTCGGCCCGTAACCGCTCC
>JADGBX010000123.1 GCA_015231265.1 Magnetococcales bacterium
CGCTTGGGACAACACCGGCCTGCGCTATCCACCGAAGGTGGTCGTTCTGGCAGAGACGACCCATCAGGTGGCTGCGGCGCTCAAATGTTGTCATAAGCACACGGTTACCGTAACGCCTCGGGGGGCGGGGTCGGGCAATGTGGGTGGTGCCCTGGCTGTGCAGGGTGGTGTGGTGCTCTCCACCCAGAGGATGAACCGTATCCGTGAGATCAACCCGGAGGATCGTCTGGCGGTGGTGGAGCCGGGTGTCGTCAATGATGATCTTCAGACCGCGGTGCAACAGGAGGGACTCTTCTGGCCACCGGATCCCTCCTCGTCACGGGTCTGCACCGTTGGGGGCAATATCGCCATGTGTTCCGCCGGTCCGGGTGCGGTACGATTCGGCGTAACGCGAGACTGGGTGTTGGGGCTCACCGCCGTGCGGATGGACGGCACCATTCTGCGCACCGGTGGCCGCACCACCAAGGGAGTGACCGGTTATGATCTCACCCGTCTTCTGATCGGCTCCGAGGGAACCCTGGCCGTGGTCACCGAAGCCACTCTGAAACTGGCTCCACGCCCCGAGGCACGGCGTCTGTTACGGGCACTCTTCCCCTCAGTGGCTTCTGCGGCATTGGCGGTTTCAGCCCTGATGCGGCGGGGGACACCGCCCTGTGCGGTGGAGTTTCTGGATGGTGCTGCGCTGGGATTGGTACGGGAGTCCGGGATCGATATTCCCCCGGAAGGGGAGGCGATGCTGCTGTTGGAGGCGTGCGGTTCGCAGGACCAGGCCGACCGTCTTGCCGAAGAGTTGGAAGAGCGGCTGCAGCGACTGGACGTCGTCGAGGTGATGCGGGCACGGAACGAAGAGGAGGCAAGTCAGGTGTGGGAGGCTAGATTGGCCCTCTCGCCGGTGCTGAAGAAACTGGCTCCGAAACGGATCAATGAGGATGTGGTGGTACCGGTTTCACGGCTGGCGGAGTTGATTCAGGGTCTGGAGGAGATCTCCAGGGAGGTGAACTTTCCCATCGTCAATTTCGGCCACGCCGGCAACGGTAACATCCACGTCAACCTTCTTGCCGATCCGGACGATCCCGAGCACGCTCCCAGAATCCCCGACGCTCTGAATCGGGTGTTCGGACTGGTGATGGACCTGGATGGCACCCTCTCCGGCGAACATGGGATCGGGATACGCAAACGGCCCTATCTGGGGTGGGAGCAGGACGAAGAGGTGATTGCGCTTCAGCGGGCGATCAAAGGGGTGTTCGACCCCAAGGGTCTGCTCAATCCGGACAAGGTGTTGCCTCTGCCGGATGAGACCCCCCTTCGATAAGGGGAATCACCGAACCAGAAGCCAGACGGCGTGGATCACACCAGGCATGAAGCCGAACATGAGCGTCAGGACCACGTTCAACCAGAAGTGGGGTCCGAATCCCTCCTGAAAAAAGGCCTCAACCGGTGGCACGAACAGGGCCAGAAGAACATGAATCAACGGTTCCATGGTGTATGCTCCAAATATGGGAAACTCAACGAAGCAGCAGCCATAAGGCGTGCACGCATCCGGGCAGCCATCCCAGAAGGGTGAGCACAATGTTCACCCAGAATTGCAGGCCGAATCCCACCTGAAGAAACGCTTCGACCGGTGGGAAGAAGAGTGCAATCAAAATATGAACGACTTTGGCCATGACGGCTCCTGTGGCAATGGAAGGAATCAATGGATAAGGAGAGTGGTGCGAAATATCTCCTCAATCCACCTTACCCACGCGTTCCGGGTTCCGTCAACGCACATTGCCGTGAAGCGTTGGTGAAAAGAGCAGTATTGATATCTGACGGTGGATAATTGTTTGCCCAGGGAAGGAGGCGTGCTATATTTCCCCTCTTTATATGGATACGCTTGCAGATTCGTTCAGAAATCGTTCGATCAGGCTGTTATTCGGACGGTTTCACGGGTAACAGAGGGTGGTGACTTCCGTGTTGCTATGGCAGGTCACCGCCGGGATGGGGAGTCGAAATGGACAAGATCGCCGATATCCAACTTCCGGAAGGGTACACGCCCTCCGATGAAGAGGAGTATATGAATTCGGAGCAGCGGGCCTATTTCATGAAGCTGCTCAACAATTGGAAGAAGCAGGTTGCCAACGAGGCGGAACGGACCGTCAATGTCATGCACGAGGAGAAGGCGGTTTTCGCTGATCCTACGGATCGTGCTTCTCTGGAGACCGACCGCAACTTCGAACTGCGCACCCGTGACCGGGGACGGAAACTGGTTCGTAAGATTGAAAAGACGATTCAGAAGATCGAAGATGATGACTACGGCTTCTGTGACGATTGCGGAGTCGAGATCGGCTTGCGGCGTCTTGAAGCGCGTCCGGTGACCAATCTCTGCATCGACTGTAAGACCAAAGCGGAACATCTGGAGAAGGTGCACCGCGAAGAGTAATACTCGCCGAGCATCGCTGAACCCTTTCTGTACAATCCCCTGTGGAGCGCCTCTCCATGGGGGTTTGTGCGTTTGCTGGAGCACGTCTCTCTTCTACTCCACAGCCTCCTCCTGCGCCTCTCTCTCTTCGAATTGCTCTTTGACTTGAAGAATCTCCGGCAGTACGTCGCTGAACAGCTCGATACATGTCGGATCGAAGTGGGCGCCTGCATCCTTCTGTAGGGTGGCAACCGCTTTGTCCACCGGCCAGGGCTCTTTGTAGGGACGCTTCATGGTGAGGGCATCGAAGACGTCGGCGATGGCGACGATCCGGGCCGATTCGGGGATCTCAAGACCGCTCAAACCGGTGGGATAGCCGCTGCCGTCCCACTTTTCATGATGATAGAGTGCCACATCTGCGGCCATGCGGAACAGAGGCGTATCGCTCTTGGCAAGAATCTGGTGGCCGATGGTGGTGTGTTGGCGCATCACCGTCCACTCCTCCATGGTCAGCTTGCGCGGCGCTTTGAGAATGGCATCGGGGATACCGATTTTGCCGGTATCGTGCATGGGAGCGGCCATCTCCAGTAGTTCGATCTGTTCCTGTTGCCAACCGGCTTCCCGGGCCAGCACGGCGGAGTAGGCTGCCATACGCCAGATGTGCACACCGGTGTCGGTGTCGTTGTAGTGTCCGGCATCACCCAGCATGAAGACGGCGGAGCGCATCATCTCCTCCAGATCATGGGTACGCTGACGCACCGTGCTCTCCAGAGTCTCCGCATAGCGCTCCCGCGCATCCTCCAGCTCGCGAATCCGCAACCACTGATGCACCCGGCGTCGTGTCAGACTGGGGCAGAAGGGCTGTCTCAGATCATCTTCGGCACCCAGTTGTGAAACGCTCCGGCCTTTGTGGCCTTCACGCTGGAACAGAAGAATCACGGGCGTGTTCTCGGTAGGGCTCCCGTCCCGTTTCAGAAGTGGGCAGATCTCCTCTCCCGCACTGGTGCGCAGCGTATCATCCAGGAGAATCAGATCAGGTGTTTCTCTGGTAACAGCATGTAGGGCGCGTTCGGCCGTCCGCGCCAGACTGATACGGTAGGAGGGGCCGAGAATCGTATTCAGAGGTCGTGCAACCTTCAGAGATGCGATCAGAAGGATATGCGGTTTCATACCTCCTCTCCAGTGTCGAGCCCCTCGAAGCGCCCCCGGTCGGCGATGGCGGTCATATCGTGGGCAAGATTCTTGAGAATCACCCGCATCTGCCGCACGGTTTCATCGTTACCGGTGATCTTATCCGCCAGGCTATGCAGGGTGCGTAACTTGGCGGCGGCAAGGTGGGCATCGCCCCGGTTGGTCTCCAGGTGGTTTTGAAGAAGTTGAATATACCTCTGGTCACCAACTTTGAGCGCCCGTTTGATCTTCTGCTCCAGCTCCGGCAGGTTGACCGGTTTTTCAATGAAGTCGAAGCCTCGGGCTTTGAAGAAAGCGGCCACCACTTTCACATCACCGATGCCGGTCATCATGATCACGGGGATCTCCGGGAAGTCGGCACGGACCTTATAGAAGAAGTCCAGTCCATTGACCAGAGGCATGTTGTAGTCGGTGAGAATCACATCGATGCGCTGTTCACGCAGGTGGCCGAACGCCTCGGAGGCCATGGAAGCGGTCAGGATCGTGTACCCCTCCATCTCCAGGGATTCGACGACGCTGGCCAGCTCCTGATCGATCTTATCATCCACCATCATAATGGTTGCCGTATTCATGATCATGTCACCTGTTCATGTGCACTGACGAAGATTACTCGGTTGTAATGACGACGGGCTGGCCTGACGATTCAGCCTCGTTCAGGGCATCACCGGCCAACTGCATGCAGAGGTCGATATCCAGATCAGAGCTGCAGACTCCGAAGTGTAGCCGATAGTGATCCATGACACTCCGGAGTCGTGAGACGTAGATTTCGGCCTGCTCGACAGCCGTGTTGGGCAGCAGTACGACAAACTCTCCGTTCCCCATATAGGCGGCTCGGTCACTGCCTCGCAGTGCCATGTGCTTGACGATCCGGCGAAGAGTGTCGTCGGATATGGTAGCATCTTCGACAAGTCGGAATCGTACCAGTGTGAAGTGAGCCGATTGATAACGATGCGCCCGGGCCTGCTCCTCCTTGAGCAGGGGATCCATGAAGAACTGGCCATCAAACAGTCCGGTGGTTTCATGCATGGCCGAAACCGATGTGTGGCGTGCAGCAAAGGTCTCGAAACCTCGGTTGACCTGAGCGATCAGATCCTCAATGGGGCAGGGTTTGTTGAGGTAGACATCGGCACCCACCTGGAGCCCCTCGCTCATGCCCCGTCCACGACCGGTCAGCATGATGATGTAGATACCGGCGGTGGTGCGGTTGCTGCGGATCCTGCGGCAACATTCGATGCCGTCCATCACCGGCATGTTGATGTCCATGATGATCACCTCCGGATGGTGTTCGGCAATCACCTCCAGAGCCTGCTCCCCATTTTCCGCTGTAAGAATCGTGTCCTCTTCGAACTCCAACTCGAAGTCGTCGGCGATGGGGCCGCGCACATCCTCTTGATCGTCAACGATCAGAATCGTTCTGCTCACTGTCTATTACTCCTGAAGAGAGTGTTCACCGGCAGCAGGGAGGGTGAACAGGAAGTGGCTTCCTTCACCCAATCGACTGGTCGCCCAGATCTCGCCGCCCATGGCCTCGATCTGTTTGCGGGTGATGGTCAGACCCAGGCCAAAGCCCACCTGGCGACCCACCAGCGCATCATCCACCTGTTCAAAGGGGCGGAAAATCGACACCAGACGATCCTCCGGAATCCCCTGGCCGGTATCCGCCACGTCAAACAGTACGGTAACACCATCGGTGTGTCTGGAAACGTGCAGAGTGACGCTGCCCTGTTCCGTGAATTTGATCCCGTTGCCCAACACGTTGAGAATGATCTCCTGGAGCGCCATGGGATCAGCAAGCACCTCCATATTCGGATGCTCCAGGGTTGCCGTCAATTCCAATCCTTTCTCTTCGGCTTTCTCCTTGAGAATCGCAATGGAGTTATTGACTCTCTCGGCCACGGGAACATGTTCGATGGTCAGTGTTGTCTGGCCATCCTCGATACGTGCGAAATTGAGCAGTTGATTGATCAACTCCAGCAGATGGCGCATGGAGGTGTGCCCACGCGTGGCAAAAGAGTGGATCTGTTGCGTTAGAGCGTCATAAACCTGTTGAAGCTCTGTTTTTGTGCCGCTGTCCGGGGCGTTGTCGAGCAGGGTCTGAAGCTGTTTCATCCCCTTGAACTTATCCAACTTGCCAAGAAGTGTCTCATAGGGGGTAAGCCCGCCCTGGGCGGTGTTGCGCATATTGTGGCTGGCGCGATGCAGAAGAACGGTTTTGGTGCGCTCCCCGGCTTCTGCGGCTGCCCGTGCTGTCATCAGAGCGTCGATGAATCGTTTCTGCTCGCTGATATCGACGAGAATGCCGACGAAGAAGCGGGTGTCGTCGTCACTCTCCATCTCGCTGAGTGCCAGACGGAGGGGGAAGCGGCTGCCATCCTTGCGCAGTCCCTCCACTTCGCGCCCGGAGCCGATCACCTTGGCGATGCCTGTTTCGCAGAAGGCGGAGAGGTAATCGTTGTGCTCACTTCGAGTGGGTTCCGGCATCAACATGTTGACGTTCTTGCCGACCACCTCCTCCCTGGTGTACCCGAACATCTCTTCAGCATGGGGGTTGAAGGTGCTGATGATGCCGTTTTGGTCGATCACCACGATGCCGTTGAGGGCGGTATCCAGAATCGAGCGCAGTCGGTTGCTGGTCTGCTTGAGGGAACGGTTCTTCTCTTCCAATGTGGTGATCAGGGTGGATGTGGTTTCCGACATGGTGTTGAACGCCGATGCCGTTCGAGCCAGTTCATCCTCCCCTTCGACCACCACCTGAGCGCCATAGTCACCGTCGGCGATGCGGCGGGCGGTGCGCTCCAGATCCACCAGACGTCTGACCAGAAAGCTGCCCAGTAGAAAGGAGATGAACGCCGAAACCAGAATCTCTCCCAGACCGATGGCGATCACCTTGAACTGAATCATGGAGATGGTGGTGCCCAACAGATTGGTCGTGAGACCGATCTGAACCTGACCGTAGCGCTCACCCTCGATTCGGATGTCGGCAACGGTGTCGAACACGCCGTCGGTCACATGGCGCAGAGAGGTGTCTTCCTGGAAAGAGCGGGTAAGAAGAGCAGGATCACGTGCTTTCTCCACCAGGGTTCCGGCGCTGTCCAGAACGCGGGCGTAGAGGAGATCCTCATTGCGCATCACCTCCTCGACAAAGCTTTCCAGGGAGGCGAGATCCGTCGCCAGCACCGCATTGGAGGTGGTCGTGGCAAAGAGTTGCGCCGAGATGGTGGCGCGTTTGAAGAACTGCTCTTCCAGGTTGCTCTGCATGACGCCGACGATGATGACGGCGAACATGATGTTGAACACGCCTTCGATGGAGGCGATGAAGAGGATCGCCTTCCACCGAAAGGAGAGACGGGAGAAGTACGCTTTCGGAGAGATCATGGTTCCTCACTCTCCTCCCGGAAGAGTGGTAATGCCCAGGGCACGAACGTCGTCCCAATCACTATCGGCGGCCACCTCCACCCCCTGTTTGAAGCCGACCTTCTGCAACAGTTTTTTGCCGACTGGATCGTCGAACATCGTCACCAATGCGTTTTGTACCGCCTCAACCACCTTGGGAGGAACGCGGGGGTGGGCAGCAAAGGCGTGGGGTGTGTAGCCCTGGGTTGTCCAGAGGACGCGCAGTTGGTCGCGAACCGTGGCAGAGGAGGTGCCGAAGGTGCGTTGAATTCCCCCCCCGGCCGGAAAGCGTCCCGAGGCGACACCTCGATACACCGAGTCGTGGGAACCCACATATTTCGGTGTAAAGGGAATGCCCTGCTGGCTGATATAACTGCGCGGAAGAACACTGGCGGCAAAAGCGGCGGGAGCCGGAAAGGCGAGGGTGGTATCAGAGAGCTGTTGCAAGGATTGGATTGGGGCATCTTTACGCACAACGATGATCCCTTTGATCCGTTTGCCCTTCTGTTTGGCAAAAGCGCGATACCCCACTTCCCGATGAAACACCACATGGTGGGCAGGATTGACGTAGACGAAGTCGTAGTCACCGGCAGCCACGCGTTGTTCGAACACCGGGATTTTCGGTGCGGTGCGGAATTGGAGCTTATGGCCACTGGTTTTGCTCAGAGAACGGAGAATGGGTCCCCACTTTCTGGCCAGTACGGTTGCCGACTGCTGAGGGACGAAACTGAAGGTGTAGGTCACATCCGCGTTTGCGTATTTGACGGGTAACAGTAATAGTGCGCAGATGAGAAGAATAATCGTGGAAGATGCGTCTAATTGCACCTTTTGATCATGCATAATCAACCTCACTCGGGATGCGGGGAGTTGTCGGAGAAGAAGAGTCGATAACACGTTAGCAGAATCTTGGGGGTGTTTGTTAGAAATATCAGTCTAATCAAGATCAGAATCGATTGTTGTTCCATTTCTCAGTCATTAGACAATGATCAAGATAAGTAGTTCGTAATTATCGATGGTATTGAATTATGTGCCTGCACAGTTTATCGATCATTCTTACGTTGCGGATCTATCGGGATAGTTGCAGGTGTCCGGTTAGAGAGAGGGGAGCTTGAGTTGATGAAGAGTCTATAGCTTCACTTCGGAACGGGAGATGTGTTGTCCAATAGATAAAAAAAACGCCAAGCAAACTGCTTGGCGCTGTGAGGTGCGATCGGCTCAAAGGGGGGGAGGTAGGGAGCCGATCGTTCTGCTTGTCTAAATTTATATTTCAGAATGTAGATCTTGTAAAGTGAGAAAGTGTCCAACGGTACATTATTCTTCCGCAGGTGTTCCGTGTGATGGGGTTGAACTTCAGGTGTGATTCTCGGTTTCTTGATGAAACAGAGGGGGGCTTTATAGTCGTTCCAACTCAAATCTGTATACTGGCGATCTTCTTTTCTCATAGAGATCTGGAACGCTCGCGTCAAAAGGCGACACCTTGGAACTCATGGTTCCAAACCTCGTTCAGGGAAATGATATGGCAAAGGCAAGACGAGAGAATGACGTTGACGCACCTCTCAAGAGAGAAAAAACTCACAACACCGGCCGCTTTCTCCGATGCACTCCCCCCACCTCCCCA
>JADGBX010000124.1 GCA_015231265.1 Magnetococcales bacterium
GAAGAGGGCGTAGCGGTGGGTGAGCACATGATAGGAGCGTCCGTTGTGCTGCTCGGTGCTTTCAACGCCATCGCCCAGGGATTCCATGAGTACCCCGGAGAGTTCCGGTTCCGACCGTTCGATCCGGGCGACATTGACCGCCCAGAGATAGCGAATCGTCAACACCGCCTGCTGCTGGACATGCACCAGTTGCGGCTCCAGCTCCATGGAGACCATCATCGGTGGCTGCTGACCCGGTGAGGCGCTGCCCACCGGAGCATCGGAGACCTGGATGGTGATGGGTTGCGTAGTGAGACTGCCGCTGCTGAGGGCCGGAATAGTGACCGTGCCACTTTGGGTGGGCACCAGAGAGATCACCAGCTCCACCCGTTTTTCCACCGTGCCGTTGAACATGCTCACATGGCTGCGATTGGAGGAGCCCAGCACCTTGAAATCGGCATGAAGCGGCGATAGATCCACGGTCGGCACCGAGGAGCTGCCGGTAAAACTGAGCGTCAGGGAGAGCGACTCCCCTTTGGCGATACTGGTTCGATCCACAGTCGCCTTGAGTTCGGATGGGGCGGCTTGGGCATCGGAAACGGCAAGCCCGCTCACCATCCAGAGCAGTGAGAGAATAAAGAGAAGTGTGCGGGTGGGTGAAAACGTTACCATGGGGCATCCTCTTGAGCACCGATTCCGCCCTGTTGTTGGCGGTTACGGGACGCCTGGCCGTGTTGGCGCAGGTATTGACGCTTGAATTTCGTGCGTAGAAGGCCACCGGGATCGTCGGGAACCCGTTTCAGCAGCATCTCCGTTCGCTGCCGGTCCTCAAAGTCGACGGTCTCCTGTTCGGAGCGATTACCTGCGCCTGCTCCTTCGCCATCCGGTTCCGTGACGGGTGGAGGGGGGGCAGGGGAGGGGGCGTTGTGATCCGGGGCGTACCCTGGTCGCTCCGGGGGGGCTTCCGCCGAGGGGCCATCCTCTTCCTCTTGCATCGTCTCATCTCGCATGGGAACCATGGAGCTGTCACCGGGAGACTCCTTCTCCTCGGGCAGGCGTGAGGCACGACCACTTCCGGGGTTTTCGTCAGGAGAGTGATGATCCTCCTTCTCTTCATCGCCACCGGAGGAGAGGGTATCCTGGGGTGTGGAGTCCTCCTCCGTGCCGCTCTGCTGTTTCGTCTCTTCCTGAGAGGGGTCGGTGCCATTCTCCCCGCCCTGCTCTTCGGTGTGCGCACCCTCCTTGCTCTCCTGATCCTGGTCGCCGCCGTCGGCCGATTCACCGCTCTTTTGACCCGACTGCTGGCCCGAATCGTTGCCGGAACTGTCACCGGCCGCACTGTCACTGCGGTCACCGCTCTCCTGATCTTGGCCGGATTGGCCGCTTTCAGACGGCTGTTTCTGCTCTTCGCCGGAGGAGTCGTCACTCTTCTCCTGTGACTCGGTGTCGCCCTCTTGTTCCTGTTTCTCCTGTTGGTTCTGCTTCTCCTGCTTCTCCTGCTCTTTTCGACGCGCCTCTTCCTGGCGGCGCTTCTCTTCCAGCCACCGGTTGAGTCGATCCCGGTTGTGGCGGGCATCGGTGTGATCCGATGAACGGTTCAGGGCTTCGTCATACGCCTTCACCGCCTCTTCGATCTTGCCCTGCCAGGCCAGAGCATTGCCGCGGTTGAAGTGGCCATCGGCGTCATTCTGACTGGAGAAGGCGGTGGCGGCCCGGTCGTAGTTGCCGGCGCGGTACTCCGAAACGCCTCGCCAGGTGGCATCGGGCGCAGTGGCCAGAGCGGACGCCGTGTCGTTCTGTTGCAGATGATGGTGGGTCTGCTGATCAGGGCGACTCCAGAGATCTTGCCAGGAGAAGGCGTAGGCCGGTTCCGGCATCAGAAACAGTATGCCCACAAGCGGGGTGATGCTGAAAAAGAGACCGCGCCGGAACGCCAGCAGGGCCAGGGGCAGAAGGAAGAGGATCAACCATGGTCCCTCATCCCGCCAGATGTGGGTGATCTGCTCTTCATTGGCGTTGATCGTGCCATCGTGAAAGGTGGTGCCGGTCAGGAGCCGGTTCAGGTCGCTCTCATCAGCACTCAGTGTGGCATAACGGCCCGCAGCGACGGCTGCCAACTCCGCAAGGGCGGTGGTGTCCAGGTCGGCAAAAATCACTTTGCCCTGCGCATCTTTGTAGAACCCGCCCTTTGGACGGGGAATGGGTGCGCCATCACGGCTGCCCACCCCCAGAATCAGCAGTTCGTGCCCTTCCGTCATCAGGGTCCGAGCAGCGGTACGGGTCTGTTCCGGGCGGCTGTCGCCGTCGGTGATCAACAGAACGGTGGCTGCGCTGGTGTGGGTTTGATCCAGAATCTTAAGCGCCGCCTTAAGAGCGGTATCGGGACGGCTGGCCTGTTTCGGCATGAGATCAGGCGCCAAGGGTCTGAGAAGGGTGCTCAGCGTATCGATATCATCGGTGGGTGGTGCCACCACATGGGCATCTCCGGCAAAGGCGATCAGAGCGGTGGGTGTTCCGGACCAGCGCTGGAGCAGATCGCGCACCTTCTGCTTGGCCCGTACCAGTCGCGTGGGAGCCAGATCCTCCGCCAGCATGGAGCGGGAGAGGTCCAGAGCGATGATCTTCATGCTCTGGGCACGGTAGAGGGGCTGGGGTGTCTGGGTCCAGGAGGGGCCGGCGAGGGCGAGAATCGACACGACACCCAACAGGGCGGTGAGGGTGCGATGATTGAACACGGTTGCCCAGCGGCTACTCTTTTGACTCTTTTTGAGCATGAGCGCAGGGAGAAGATGGCGGTCGCAGAGGGTGTGCCAAGCGCTGGCCGAACGGATCTGCCGACGTTGACTCCAGAGTATCAGCGCCAGAGGAATCAGACACCAGAGCCAGTGGGGGCGTAGAAAGTGGAACGATTCCATCACGACACCTCTCCCTCTTTTCCACGCCGGGGCAGTGGTGGCAGATGCGTGCGCATTGCGTGCAGCGCGATGCCGGCGGCCAGAAGAAGAAGCGCCATGCCCAACGGCCAGGGATAGAGTTCCGCCCGTCGGTGAAGAACCCGCTGTTTGCCGATGGTGGGTTCCAGGGTATCCAGAAGGGTATAGATCTCCTGTAACCGTTCAGTATCTGAGCCGCGGAAGTAGCGACCATTACCGATTTCAGCAAGAGCTTGCAGAGATTTTTCATCCAGCTCCCGCGAGGTGTCCACCATGCGGACACCAAAGAGCGTCGGCACGGGAACCGGCTTATCGGCCCCGATGCCGATGGTGTAGATGCGGATCCCCTCTTCAGCGGCGGCATGGGCGGATTCCGTGGGTTCCAGCGTGCCGGCGGTGTTGGTGCCGTCGGTGAGCAGGATCATGACCCGACTGCCACCAGGCCGATCACGCATGCGTTTCAGAGCCAGACCGATGGCATCACCGATGGCGGTTTTGTCACCGGCCAGACCGATCTCCGACTCATCCAGCAGTGTGCGCACGGTGTTTTGGTCGTAGGTGAGAGGCGCTTGAAGGTAGGGACGGGTGCCGAAGAGAATCAGTCCGACCCGGTCTCCCTGACGACGGGCGATGAACTCTCCAGCCACCTGTTTGACCGCTTCCAGACGGTTGATCCACTGGCCGTCCCGTTTGAAATCGCTGATGGACATGCTCTTCGACAGATCCACAGCCAGCATCAGATCCCGGCCACTCACGGGATTCCCCTCCGGCGGTGTCAACCACTGGGGACGGGCAGCGGCAATCACCAGCAGACTCCAGACGATCCAGGCCAGGAGAAGCGTTGAGGAGTGTCGTTCCCCTTTATGAAGCGTTGCCGATGGAGAATGCGAAGTCAGAGTGTCGAAGAATGGAACCCTCAGGGCGCCTTCCGTCCGGGGCGGCAGAGGAGGCAGAAAACGACGCACCAGCCACGGCAGCGGCCAGAGTAGTCCCAGCCAGGGCCAGAGAAAGAGGAATCCTGCGCTCTCATCCACCATGGTGGCGTGCTCCTGATGGGGTGGAAGAGGAGGCGTTGGCAGAGGGGAGCGCGGTCCGTTCGATCCAGTCGTGCACCATGATATGCAGCGTGCCGAGATCAAGGGGGGTGTTGGCGGGATCGTCACCGTTCAGCATCGTCTGCAACCGGTCATCGGGCATGTGGTGCAGGGTGATCAGGGTTGTTCCTTGGTTGTTCGAGAAGATCTTCTGTCCTGCCGTCCGGTCAAGAAACTGCACCCACGCCTCCCCCTGAAGCCCGGCCACCTGCTCGCGACCGAAACGGGCCATCGCCACTCGGCGCAACAGAGCGTTGAGTTCGTTAAGATGGTGGCGAAGCGCCTGCGGGGTCTCAGGATGCGGAGCGTTGGCCAGGGGTGTCAGAGCCGAACGGGCTGCCACCAGGAGACGTCGTTTCCGCCGCTGTTTCTGCACCGTGCGAACCGTGAGGACGCCGGCCACGAGAATCGCCAGCAGCAGAATCCACCATCCCGGAGCCGGGGGCCAGAAAGGGGGTGGGGGTGGTTCGTGCACACCGCGCAGCTCAGTGGTCAGAATCGCCTGCAGATCGGTAGGCAGAGGCGCCGGAGGTAGAGTCTGGCCGGGTGCCGGATGCGATGGCAAAGCCGTTGTGCCGGGAGAGCCGTTCATCCATGGATCTCCTGGAGGGTGTTGTGACCGTGCCGACTCTGAGGAATCAGACCATCACGCAGGACGCGTACGGGATCATCCGCAGTAGAAACCGGTAGAAAGAGAATCCTGTGCTGCTGACAGAGACGGTTGAGCGCATCGATTCGGTTCTGAAACCGCTGTTGCCATGCCCTGCGCCGCGCACTGTCGTGACCATCGAACAGCGTGCTGGTCAGTCCGTTGGAGAAGCGCCACGCTCCAGGTGGGGGGGGCTCCGCTTCCAGAGGGTCGAAAATGGGCATCACCGCCATATCGGTGTGTCGGGCCAGAGAGATCAGATGGCGGCGCGCCGTTGCATCGACGTTCTGAAAATCGGAGACCAGACAGACCAGACTGCCGGGACGGGCTACTCGACGCAGACGAGCAAGGCTCTCGGAGAGGGGAGGGGTGGTGTCGCTTTGGGCGGTCGAATCGGGCGTTGGCACTGCTTCGGTCACTGCTTTGAGAAGCTGTAGAATCCCCCGTTTCCCACCTTGGGGCCGGTGTTCGCTGTGACCGTTGATACCGGAGACCAGTCCACCGACCCGATCGCCGTGACCCACCACGTTCCAGGCCATCAACGCCGTGATCGTCGCCGCTTGGACCGATTTGAACACGCGTCGTGTTCCGAACGCCATGCTGGTAGGAAGATCCACCAGAAAAAGTGCCGGACGTTCTCGCTCCTCCCGATAGAGCTTGGTGTGGGGTTTTCCTGTCCGGGCGGTGACTCGCCAATCCATGCTGCGAATATCATCCCCGGGTTGGTAGGCGCGCACCTCTTCGAAGTCGATACCCCTACCGCGAAACGGTGAGGCGTGGCCGCCTGCCAGAGGACTGGCCGTGCGGCTGCGACCGGCAAAGGCGATGCCGGAGGCGTACCGTCGCAGGGTGATCAGCTCGCGGGTGGTGATGGTGACGCCGCGAACGACCGGTTCAGAAGGGGAGGAGGGGGGCTCCCTGTCTCCGCGTTCAGGGCGTCGCCACACGTTGAATCAGCTCCTTGATGAAGGTGTCCGGGGTGATGCCGTCGGCTTCCGCTTCGTAGGAGAGCAGAATCCTGTGTCGGAGTACATCCGGAACGATTGTGTGGATGTCGTCGGGGGTGACGAACTCCCGACCCTGCAACCAGGCGCGCGCCCGTGCCACCCGATCCAGAGCCAGGGCAGCGCGGGGACTGGCACCGTAACGCACCCAGTTCTCAAGATCGGAGCCGTAGGGTGCGGGAGTTCGCGTGGCGCGAACCAGACGCACCAGATACTCCTCCAGAGCCGCACTCATGTAGATCTCCAGCACCTGCCGCCGAGCCGTGAGCACCGCCTCGCTGGAGAGTTTCGGGGTCTGCGTCTGTGAAAGATCCCGTCCCGGTGTGCGCTCCTCTTCCCGGATCAGACGCACGATCTCCCGTTCGGCAGTCTCATCGGGGTAGTCCACCAGAACGTGCATCACAAAACGGTCCAACTGCGCTTCTGGCAGGGGGTAGGTGCCCTCCTGCTCAATGGGGTTCTGGGTTGCCATCACCATGAAGAGCGGGGGGAGGGGGTGGCTGGTGCGACCCACGGTGATCTGCCGTTCCGCCATCGCCTCCAGAAGGGCCGACTGCACCTTGGCAGGGGCGCGGTTCACCTCATCGGCCAGCAAAATGTTGTTGAAGAGCGGACCGGGCTGGAAATGGAACGATCCATCCTGGGGGCGGTAGATGTCGGTGCCCACCAGATCCGAGGGGAGGAGATCGGGCGTGAACTGGACACGATGGAACTCTCCCTCCAGACCGCTGGCCAGCTCCTTGATGGCGCGGGTCTTGGCCAGTCCCGGCGCCCCTTCAACCAGCAGATGGCCGTCGGAGAGCAGAGCGAGAAGGAGGCGTTCGATCAGGCCCTCCTGACCGATGATTCGATTGGAAAGGTGGTTCTGTAGCGCTGTGAAAGCGGCGTGCTCACTCATGGGAGATGGAGTACCTCAATGAAATCCGTGGACGTGACGATGGTGGAGCGATCCTGCGTGCAACCACCACCCGCCCATATGGGGATGATCGTATCGTCTTGCAAGGGAAAGAGGGGTTGGCAGCGTACAGTCAGGCGGTTCCCGTGCGTGCCATCATGTAGCGGGCCAGTTTGCGGTAGACCAGATTGACGTTCTCCGGGCCGATCCACATGATGAACGGGCCGGGATTGCAGTCGAGATAGACGTGTCCACCTTCGCCATCGGCGATCACATCCCAGGCGGCAAAACGGAGGCCCAGGAAGTGAGTGGCAGCCACGATGCGGCGTTTCTCTTCCTCGGACATCTCATAGGGTAGGAATTCACGAGTGGCGGTCCGCGAGTCCACGCCCCCTTCGTTGATGATTTTGAGAGAGAGCACCATCTCATCACCCACCACGTGCACGCGGATGGTGTTGCCCATGATCCGTTCCTGCATCATCACCGGGCAGATACGAAAGGCGTCGAACTCCTGCCGATCCTCCAGTGAGATCGCCCGAGCCGAGCCGATCCCCATGGAGGGTTTGACGATCGCTTCACCATGTGTTTTGAGAAAGGAGACCACTGCTTCCGGATCATTGGTGCTCAGTGTATTAGGGGCCGGAAAGCCGTTCTCCCGCAGTTTGTGATAGAGCTGGGCTTTGGTGTCGTGATCGATGTAGCCGCTGGTGAGGGGGTTGATGACCAGTTTTCCCAGAGTGACCAGATAGTCGAAGAAGGCCATTACCGAAGCGGTGTACTCCTGCTCTCGCAGAAAAGAGGCGCGCATCTCGGCGTGGGAGGCGGCATTGATCACCGGCGGCAGGGCCGGAACCGTATTGGGAGCGGTGCAGCGGATGTAGACACCCTGGATGTCGGAAAAGTCCACACCCTGCCAGGAGGCGTGGCCGTTGCCCATAGTGATCGTGGGGTGGTTGTCCTTGCCGCCGAGCCGGATATCAAACACTTTCGGTTCCGCACCCTCTTGGACAAACGCCTCACGCGCCGCCTCAACCTGGGGGCTGTCGTGGTTGGCAAACAGAGCAAATATCGGTCGGGCCATAATGGTATCCGTCGCGTTGATCAGTCAGAATTGTCTCCACGTTCCAGAATGCGCGAAGCGAAGGGCAGGGGCAAGCGTTCAGATGGAGAAGCAGAGACAAAAAAACGGGAGGGCGGCGAATCCATGGATTGCCATCCCTCCCGTTTCTATTTCCATCGCTCACAAAGGAACGATCATCGCTCAGAGGCGCTACCCGAGATCGGGCAGTCTGTTATGAGCTGATGTTGATGTCACCGATGGAAGTGTTGTCGGAGACGTCGCCACCGACGGCACCGGCTGCACCGGAAGCAGCGCCGGCATCACCACCGACACCAATGCCGGTACCTTCGGCATAGGCTCCACCGCCCCAGCCACCGCCGGACGCATTTCCTGAACCAGCGCCCAAAGCGCCGCCACCATCAGCACCTGCACCGGAGGCTGCCATACCCATGGCGTCACCGCCGGATTTGCCACTCTGATTAACAGCTGTATCTGTATTCGCGGACATAGTATCTCTCCTCAAGTCAGACGAAGACGTCTGGAATAACCAGTTTGATCGTATAAAGAGGCGACTATCCCCGATCGCCTCTTTATAAAGCTCAATTACGAGCTGATGTTGATGTCACCGATGGAGGTGTTGTCAGTGACGTCGCCACCGGCAGCCCCGACCGCACCAGAAGCAGCACCGGCATCACCACCGACGCCAACTCCAGTACCCTCGGCATAGGCTCCACCCCAACCGGAAGCGTTGCCGGATCCGGAACCAAGGCCAGCACCACCATCAGCACCAGCACCGGAGGCTGCCATACCCATGGCGTCACCGCCGGATTTGCCACTCTGATTCACGGAAGTATCTGTATTGCTGGACATAATATCTCTCCTCGAGTCAGACGAA
>JADGBX010000125.1 GCA_015231265.1 Magnetococcales bacterium
CCTCTTGTCGCACCTCGGCTCTCGGGGTTCTCCGGGTGGTTGATTCTCAACCATAAATTCGTTTAGCTATTCATGAGCCCTGTTCGGCTATAATAACTGACGTGTGCTGACCAGAGCATGCGGCGACTCTCCATGCCATTGGAGAGCGCATTGGAAATAAAGGGGGAGATCATGATAAGCAGCATGGAGAGTCACCAATCTCTGCTGTACGATCTGCGGCGCTCGATTAGCAGGCGTGACCGGCAGGAGATCGGCAAGATACTCAAAGAGGGGTCGACGCTGGATCTTGTCCACGACATCATGATGTTGCGTGTCGAGGAGCGGGAGCAGTTGTTCCAACTGGTCGATCCAGTGGAAGCGGCGCAGGTGTTGCGGGCGATCCCCCATGTGGGAGCCACCGATGTGGTCTCGCAACTGCCTCCGGAGAATGCCGCCAGACTTCTGCGCCTGCTGGATGTGCATGGTCAGGCCGATATCCTCAGAAAGATCGATCACAGCGGTACCGAGCAGATCCTGGAGCAGATGGAGCGCAAGGATGTTCGGCAACTGCGTCAGATCCAGCGCTATCCGGAGAATACCGCCGGCGGCATGATGAGCACCGAAACCCTCACCTTCCGGCGAGGGGATACGGTGGGCGAGGCGCTCAAGATTCTGGTCAAAATGAAGGAGGATCGCGACTCCCAGTTCAAGTTCTACCCCTATGTGGTCGATCGCAATGGGGTGCTGATCGGTGTGGTCTCGGTTTTGAGCTTGTTGGGTGAGCCCAACGACAGAACCGTCGATGAGATCATGGTGAAAGCCACCTCCATCCGAGCCCGACGCAGTCTGGAAGAGCTGCATGTGCTCTTTGAAGAGACCGGCTATTTCAGTCTGCCGGTGGTGAATCGAAATGATGTGTTGATCGGAACGGTCTACCACGAGGATGTGGCGGAGCGGATGCTCGATGAGGCGGAGTCGGACGCCTTGAAGGCGCACGGTGTGATCAGTGAGGAGTTGCGCACCATGCCACTTCTGCTGCGCTCCCGTCGTCGTCTGGCGTGGCTAAGCGCCAATATCGTGCTCAACATCATCGCCGCCAGCGTGATCTCCGCCTATGAGCAGACGCTCTCCGCCGTGATCGCCATCGCCGTATTTCTGCCCATGGTCTCCGATATGAGCGGCTGTTCCGGTAATCAGGCGGTGGCGGTGAGCATGCGGGAGCTGGCCCTGGGACTGGCCCGTCCGGCGGACGCTTTCCGAGTGTGGCTGAAGGAGGTGTCGGTGGGGGTGATCAACGGTACGGTGTTGGGGATTCTGATCGGCGTGGTGGCCTGGCTCTGGAAAGGCAACCCCTATCTGGGGTTGGTGATCGGGACCGCTTTGACCCTCAATACCTTGATCGCCGTCTCCATTGGCGGCACGGTGCCGCTGATTCTCAAGCGGTTCAAGGTGGATCCTGCCGTTGCCTCCGGGCCGCTTCTGACCACGGTGACCGATATGGCAGGCTTCTTCCTGGTGTTGAGTCTGGCGCAGTTGATGATGCCGCTGCTGATCCAGTAGGCGGTTGCCCTATCTCTCCGGGACGAAGGTGTCGGGTACATCGCCGAGGGTGTCGCCTCTCATGGCGTCCCGATTGCCCACCGGCAGCACGCCGTCCTGATCACCGGCCGGGTTGTAGAAGTAGCGCACCGAACCGGTCCGACCATAGTTCTCCTTCATCGTGCTCCAGGCAGCGACGTAGGGCGGGCAGTGGTCATTGAAGCAGACGTGCAGCGTGCTGCTGCCGAATCCAAGGCCATCGGAGTAGTCGAACGGTGAGACTGAATAGCGCTTCATCCTCTCGCCACAGTGGCGGCAGAAGATGCCGTTCTTCTCTCTGGTCTCAGCGCTCTCTTCCGACATGGCTCGGCTCCAAGTAACGATGGTGTCCGTTTCGAAGGCACGAACGCGATGCTGGGATCATCGCACGCTCATGGGGGGAGTGAAAAGCCCTCCCGGTTCCCTCCTGCTGGCTGGCGTGCTATGGTCGCCCTCCGAAAATAACGACAACAATGACGACGCCTGACCTTTGGATATAGCGATGAAAAATAGAGGATGGTTCGTTGCCGGAACCGATACCGATGCCGGCAAGAGTGTGGTCACCGCCTGGTTGATGCAGATGTTGGGGTGCTCCTACTGGAAACCGGTCCAGTCCGGCCTGGAAGGGGAGACCGATACCGAGGCTGTTCGGCGGATGAGCGGTCTGGAGGAGGTGCGCTTTCTACCGGAAACCTACGTGCTCAACGCTCCCATGTCGCCCCATGAGTCGGCGCGACGGGATGGTGTTTCCATCGAGATGGCCCGTTTCGCCCTGCCGGAGAGCGATCGTCCGCTATTGGTGGAGGGGGCGGGAGGGCTGATGGTGCCGTTGAATGATGACGCTCTGATGATCGATCTCATGGTGCAGCTCGACCTGCCGGTGCTGTTGGTGGCGCGCACCGGATTGGGGACCATCAACCACACCCTCCTGAGCCTGGAGGCGATGCGCTCTCGGGGGCTCACCATCGACGGTGTGGTTCTGAGCGGCGCGCCCTATCCCAGCAACACTCTGGCCATCGAGCGCTATGGCCGCATTCCGGTGCTGGCGGAGATTCCCTGGCTCGACTCTCCGACCCCGGATGCCTTGGCCGCCGTCCGCCCCCTGATTCCCGACTATTTCGAAAGGAACCGCCATGAGTCGGCATGATACGCTGGTCTCCCTGGACCGCCGCCACGTCTGGCACCCCTATACCCAGGAGAAGACCGCGCCGGATCCGGTGCCCATTCTTTCAGGAAAAGGGGCAACCCTTTTTGGTGCCGATGGTCACACCTATACCGATCTGGTCTCCTCATGGTGGGTGACCAATCACGGCCACAGCCATCCGGTCATCGCCAAAGCGATTGCAGATCAGGCCAATACGCTGGAGCAGGTGATCTTTGCAGGTTTTACCCATGAACCCGCCGTCACCCTCTCTGCCCGACTGTCGGAGCGTCTGCCCGGTGATCTGTCACGAGTCTTCTTCTCCGATGACGGCTCCACCGCCGTCGAGGTGGGGTTGAAGATGGCGATCCAACGGGGAATCAACCAGGGCGAGAAGCGCACCCGCTTTCTCACCTTCGAAGGTGGATACCACGGGGATACGGTCGGTGCCATGTCCGCCGGGCGGGCATCGGGCTTCTTCGATGCGTTCGGCACCATGCTGTTTCAGGTGGATGCGCTCCCCTTTCCCGAGACCTGGGATGACGACCCCGACGTCGAGGCGAAAGAGGCCAAGAGCCTGTCGTTGCTCTCCGACTATCTCGACAGACACGGCAAAGAGTGCGCTGCCATGCTGATCGAGCCGCTGATCCAGGGTGCCAGCGGCATGCGGATCTGTCGTCCCGAGTTTCTCAAGAAGATGGATGAGATGCTGAAGGGAACCGGCGTGCTCACCATCTATGATGAGGTGATGACCGGATTTGGCCGCACCGGAACGCTCTTCGCCTGTGAGCAGGCCGATGTGGTTCCCGACGTGATCTGCCTCTCCAAGGGGCTCACCGGTGGGTTCATGCCCATGTCGGTCACCGTCTGCACGCAGGAGGTGTACAACGCCTTTCTCGGCGACGCCTTCGATCAGGCATTGGCCCATGGGCACTCCTTCACCGCCAATCCTCTCGGCTGTGCCGCTGCCCTGGCTTCCCTGGAGCTGTACGAGACGGAGAAGACTCTGGACCGAATCGCCGCCATCGCTCGGATTCATCGCGAACGCCTCGACGATCTCAAGAGCCGGTCCAACGCGCACCACTTCCGGGCGTTGGGCTCCATCGCCGCACTGGATATGCGCACCGACTCCACCGGTTACACCTCGTCGGTGGGGCCGAAATTGAAGGCGTTCTTCATGGAGCGGGGGTTGCTGATCCGACCTCTGGGCCATGTGATCTATCTGCTGCCCCCTTACTGTGTTTCGGCGGATGAGTTGCACATGGGGTGGGATGCCATCGGTGACGCTTTGGCCTCCATCTCCTGAAGGTGTTGCCGTCTCATCGGGCAGTGACATAAAAAAAGGACGGGCAGAGCCCGTCCAGGGGATTCTGCTGCGCTCGTCCAACCCCGTGCGTCGGCACCGCGGCGCCACGACAACGCCGGGCAGGTGCACTTCCCTGACGACAGAACGAGTTCATGCAGCAGAAGATCCCAGACCTTCCGTATTGTATCCAAATCCGCACATCTCACCCTTAAAGAGAGAGACCGGCTCTCCACTCAGGGCATATCCTCGTCATCATCGATGGCAAAGAGGTGAAGTGCGCCCTTCTCATCCAGAAAACGCCCGATGCAGCAACTGCCAAGTTGCAGAAGGGCGCGGGCTTCGATCATCTCATCCGTCGCCTCCTCGGCGTGGTACTTCTTGAAGAATTCGGAGTCGGAGAGATTGGGCTTGGCGGTCCACTCGCCAAGTCGGAACCCTGTTTGCCGGGAGCCGGTGATTTCAGCAACGTAGAGCATGGCGATCTCCTCCGGGGAGAGGGGTAGGGTGTGTCCGGAAACCATCGCAGTGCTGTGGTGTGTGACAGCATTGAGATTTTAGACAGGTGTTGGGCGCTGTGGTTCCCGATGAAACCGTCGTTTTTACCACTCTCTTCAGCGTCGGAATCGAGCCGGGATGGCGCGGTAAGGGGGGCTTGGTGGAGATTTGGCACCAATGACACTTTTCAAGGTGTCCTTTACTGCCGTAGAATGGGCGTTTTTTCAAGGCGAGATGCCTCGGTACACACGGCCACTTTTGGAGTAGGGAATCATGGGATCGGACGGATCGGCCACGACACATTTCGGATTCAGTGAGATACCGCTGCCTGATAAGGTTCACAAGGTGCGGGAGGTGTTTGACTCCGTGGCGGAGAACTACGATCTGATGAACGACCTCATGAGCATGGGCGTTCATCGTGTCTGGAAGCGCTACACCGTGCACAAGATGCGCCTGCGCCCCGGTGATCGCGCCCTGGACATGGCGGGCGGAACCGGAGATCTCACCCGTCTTATGAGCGATGTGGTGGGCGAAAAGGGCCGGGTCACCCTCTGCGACATCAACGAAAGCATGGTGCTGAAAGGGCGGGATGTCCTCACCGACAAAGGGCTGCTCTCCAAGGTGGACTGGACCATCGGCAACGCCGAGCAGATTCCATTGGCGGACAATCAATATCACGTCGCTGTGATCGGTTTCGGTATACGCAATGTCACCGACATCGATGCCGCTCTCCGGGAGATGGTGCGGGTGTTGCGACCCGGCGGCCAGTTCGTCTGTCTGGAGTTCTCCCGGGTGGCGATCCCCTTTTTGCGCCCCTTTTATGACATGTACTCCTTTAAAGTGCTGCCGGAGATCGGCGCCCGGGTGGCCAACGACCGGGACTCCTACCAGTATCTGGTGGAGTCGATTCGTCGCTTCCCGACCCAGGATGAGTTCAAGGAGAAGCTCGAAGCCGCCGGGCTCAGCCAAGTTACCTACTACAACGTCTCCGCTGGCATCGCGGCGGTCCATATCGGCTACAAGGTGTGATCATGAACCTCTCCTGGCTCGCGTTTCCGTTGAAACTGGCGCCTACCAAGCTCACCGCAACCGGGCTCGGTATGGTGCTGAATCTCTTCTTCGATCGCCACCCCGACATCAAGGAGCGGTTGGCCGAGATGGCAGGCAAGCGCTTCTGTTTCGAGGTTCAGGATCTGGACCAATACTTCTACATGCGGGTGGAGGGCGATGGTGGTGTTCTGGTGGAGTCGGAGTCCGACGACTTTGCCGATGTCACCATGTCCGGCGATGTGTCGGCGTTTCTGGCACTGCTGTTTCAGACCAGCGATCCCGACTCTCTCTTCTTCTCTCGCAAACTGCAGCTCTCCGGCGAAACCGATACCGGTCTTCAGTTCAAGAATCTTCTGGACAATGTGGATATCGACTGGCAGGAGGAGTTGACCTCGCTTCTGGGACCGATGATCGGACCCACCCTCTACGGTATGGCCGAGACGGTGAAAGAGAAGGTGACCAGCGGCAAGGAGCAGGTTGCCGAGAATCTGGGCAACTGGATGGACGACAAGGATATACCGCGTCAGGACGGTTTGGCCGACTGGAAGGATGAGGTGGAGGCGCTGGCCGAGCAGGTGGATGCCATGGACAAGCGCATCGATCGCCTGATCAACAAGGTGAAGGTGAAACAGGCCGAAGCCACCACAAAACCGTCGCCTGCAGAAAAGGCGACGACCAAAAAGGCGACGACCAAAAAGGCGCCTGCCAAAAGCACCACACGAAAGAAGAGCCCTTCGGCCGCCGGTAAAACAGCTGCTGGAAAAACCTCTGCCGGACGCAAAGGGAACACTACCACGAAACAGGGGAAGGAGAGCGCCAAGAGCGGTGCCGAAGGAGATGAATGACGGCAGAGGATCGGCCGTTTCTTTTTTGAACAGCATTCGCCCGGGTTTGCCTGTTGGGACATCGATGAGGATGCCCGGTGGATGCTCACCCCCTGCATGGAATAGTCAAGAGCGATGATCGGTACCTATCGCAATACCCGCCGGATCTTGGAAATTTTGAAGATTCTGGCCCATCACAGGGTTGGTCCCCTGGCGGAGCGCTTCTTCGTCTTTCGGGTTCTGGCCTGGATCTCCGGGTTCAATCCCGCCACCCGTCGTCACCGCCGTGTTCACAATCAGCCGGAACGTCTGCGCATGGCACTGGAGGATCTCGGGCCCACCTTCATCAAGTTCGGCCAGATGCTCTCCACCCGGATGGATCAGCTTCCCGAAGCGGTCGGTCAGGAGATGAAGAAGCTTCAGGACAATGTTCCCCCCTTCGACTTCGAAGAGGTGAAGCCCATTGTCGAGGAGAGCCTCAAGGGGCGGCTGGAGGATCACTTCACCCGCTTCGATCCCAAACCGGTAGCTTCCGCCTCCATCGCCCAGGTGCACAACGCCCAGACCCGCGATGGCCGTCAGGTGGCGGTCAAGGTGATGCGTCCCAACGCCTCCGAGCAGGTGGAGGCGGATCTGAGCATCCTCTACTCGCTGGCCCGGATCATCGAAACCTACGTCCCGGAGTGGAAGCGGTTCCACGCGCTCAAGGTGGTGGAGGAGTTCTCCGACACCCTGCGCAATGAGATGGATTTCCACATCGAAGCGACCCACGCTCAGCAACTCTGGAAGAACTTCAAGAACGACTCCACCCTGCATGTCCCGGAGGTGTACTGGAACATGACCTCTCGGCGGGTGCTTACCCTAGAGTGGGTGGATGGTGTTCCCGTCAGTGAGTATCTGCGTACCCGGCGCATCGGTTCCGAACCCGGCCCCGACCCGGAGACCGTGGCGCGAAATGTCATTACCGCCTTCTTCAATCAGGTGTTTCGTGACGGCTATTTCCACGCCGACCAGCACCCCGGAAATATCTTTGTCCGTTCCGACGGCTCCGTCTCCATCGTCGATTTCGGTATCGTCGGCCACGTGACCCTTCAGACCCGAATCTGGCTGGCGGACATGCTGCGCGGGTTCCTGATGCGGGACTACCGCAAGGTGGCCCAGGTGCATATCGATGCCGGATATATCCACCCCGATACCGATATGGATGAGTTCGAAGAGGCGGCCCGGCAGGTGGGTGAGCCGGTGTTCGGCCAACCGTTGAAGGAGATCTCCATCGCCCGGCTGTTGGGGCAGATGTTCAAGGTGACCGAACGGTTCCAGATGGAGGTGCAGCCGCAGTTGCTGCTGTTGCAGAAGACCATGTTCACCCTGGAGGGTGTGGGTCGGGAGATCTATCCCGATCTCAACATGTGGGAGTTGAGTGAGCCGCTGGTGCGGGAGTGGATGAAGGAGCACTTCGGCCCCAAGGGTGTCTACAACGCGCTGCATCGGGATGTGAAGGATCTCTCCCACGTCGCCGGCTACGTGCCGCAACTCCTCTACACCGGACTGGCGCGTCTGGCCCACGACCGTATGCAGATGCGTCTGCATCCCGATTTTCTTCGTGAACTGGAGAGCCATCTGGATCGAGGGTTTCGGCGGCAGGCGATGGCGATCACCATCGGTCTGTCGTTTCTTTCGGCAGCGGTTCTTATCGCGGCGGACTCCTCACCATGGCTCTACATGCCGATTCTGATCTATGGCGGTTTCAGCTATCTGCGCTCGCTGCTGCTCTTCCGTGAAGGCGGCTGAAGCGGCGCACTATCTTTTCCATTTTCAGTAGTTTCGCATTCCTCAAGGGGGACGGCCCATGGCACGCATCATCGACGGTAAGGCGATCGCTCAGGAGATCCGCAACGAACTCAAGACGGAGACGCTGATGGTATCCGGCGCAATGGTCTGCATGGGCAGTTTACCTTCGAAGGCCGCCTGATAGCGGCCAGCCACCTTCTGCCGGGCGTCGATCTCATCCTGAAAATGGTCCGCCTTGACCAGCAGCGCTGCTGCCTGAATGGTATCCAGACGACCATTGATGCCCAGGCTGGCGTGCTGGTAGCGCGCGGACTGTCCGTGCTGACGCACCTCCAGCAGTT
>JADGBX010000126.1 GCA_015231265.1 Magnetococcales bacterium
ATCTATTTGGGGAGTGTTGTTGTTTGATACTCCTGTTGGCATTTCCGGGTATCAATATCTCTCTGTAGCATTGATTGATGCTTCTCTAACTACTTGGTGGGTGTTCTTAGTAAGGCTTATTAGATCTTCCGCCATTAGGGATTAATCGTGGCAGAGTGTACTCAAATACATGCAGGAGTCGAGAATGACTGATACAAATGCTGCAAATACAGATAACTCCTTTGTTTCAAGGTTTGTTCGAGGAGTTATCTCTCCCTCAGGATCAAGTGATACTTACACAATAGCAACAGGTCTTACGGGACTTAAAATTGCTGAAGCTGAAAGTATTATGAGAGCAACAGGGAATGAAGGTGTTGCTAAAGCGGTTGGGGCGGCAGGGGCAAAGATTGGTTTTGCCGGGGCATTATTGGGAGGTGTTGTCGGAGGTGTCAATGGAGGAGCTCAGGAAGCCACAAAAAATGTTGCAACTGGTTCTTTAGGAAGTGCCGTTGGTGCATCAACCGCTGTTGGCTCAACGATAGGTGCCGTGCCAGCTGCATTGGTAGGTCTCGCTGTTGGCTATGTAGCTGGGAAAGTTGTTGATGCCTTTGTAAGTAGCGACGAATATTGGAGTATGATCGATTTTATTCAGGAGATAGAATCGGGCATTGCAACAATTGAGGGGTACCAAGCTCTCCTCGATCAACTGGCTGAAGCGGCACAAAACAATCCAGATTTACTGCATGCTATAAGATTTCTTGAGAGTCTTTGGGGAAAAGTGCAGGCAGACCCATCGAAAACGGTTGAAGAAGCCGCTAGAGAAACAGCCCAACAAGAGAATGACAACGCTGCGAATGATATCAAAAATGAAATCCAGCAATCCGGGCCAGTTGGCATTGAGAAACTTGTTGGTCCACAGGGCCACATCACCCCTGACGGCAGTGGTGGTGGCTTTACAACAAGTGACGGGGTTCGCATAACTCAATTGCCGGGTGACAGAGTTATTATCTCCAACCCTGACGGTTCAGGAACAGTTATTACCAAAGAGGAGAATGGCGACACCCGGGAAATCCGTTTCGACTCCGATGGCAATGCCTACAAAGCAGAGTACATCGTTAAAGAGGGTGACACACTCAGTGATATTGCCGCGGACCACGGAGTAACGGTTGAAGATTTGGTCGCGAACAACCCGGAGATTGTGGATCCCGACCTGATCGTGATTGGGCAGAAGATTAAATTCCCAGCAAGCGTTGCCGGAGATTGGGAGTACACCATCCAACCCGGAGATACCCTGGGCCAGATTGCAGCCTCACACGGTATCACTCAAGAAGCCCTCGAAGCAGCAAACCCCCATATCACAGACCCGAATAATATCCAAGCCGGGCAGACTCTTACTATACCCACCGATGCCCCCGCTGGTGACCAAGAGATAGTGTCGGAATCGATCATTGCTCAGGGGGGGATTTTCGAAGAGGTCGTCAATGAAGGCAGTTACTTCGACTTTTCGGAACAGGCGCATGCGGGGTCGGCGGAAGTAACGCCACTTCCTGAAGCCGTTCGCGAAGCCGTCGAGGAAGGTGCCGCTCTCCCCAACACCTCACCACTTGTCCTCGACCTGGATGGGGACGGTATTGAATTAACCGATCAAGCTGAGAGTACAGCCCATTTTGACCATGACGGTGATCTCTATGCAGAGCGGACGGGATGGGTCCATTCTGATGATGCTCTGCTGGCTTGGGACCGTGACGGTGATGGCGAAATCAGCAGTGTCAACGAGCTGTTCGGCGACCAAACCACACTGACGGCCGAGGAGCTGGCTCAGATCACTCCTGGTGCGCCGGACCCGGCCAACCCCTACCAGTATGCTCCCGGATACGCCAGCCTGGCCGCTCTGGACAGCAATCTGGACGGCGTCGTGGACGCTAACGACACCGACTTCGCCAATCTCCAGATCTGGCAGGATTATGATCAGGATGGGCGTACCGATGATGGAGAGCTTCAGACCCTCGCGGAAGCCGGAATTGCCAGCCTCAGCCTTGATTATTCGCTGGATGGTTCAACGATCAACGGTAATGTGCTGAGTGCCACTTCCAGCTTTACCCGCACGGATGCCACCACCGGCACGATGGGTGATGCCTGGTTTGCCAAGGATGACATGTACAGTCAATACCGCGGGGAGATTGAGATCTCTGTGGCAGCGATGGCTCTTCCTCGATTGAAGGGATATGGCAAAATCAAGCACCTCCAATACGCCATGAGTGAGGATCCACAACTCCTGCAGATGGTGCAGGAGTTGACCAGTCTGGAATTGAACGACCTCTCGACCGCTCACGACAAAATGGAGGAGATCCTGTTTCGTTGGGGTGGTGTCGATGGTGTGGATCCCGACAGTCGGGGCAATTTCGTCGACGCTCGCCGTCTGGAATTTATGGAGAAATTTACAGCCACTGACTTCCTCCAAGGAGCCGCATCTGACCCTAACCCCAGAAACAATGCTACCGAAGTTCTTGATGCAGGCTGGGACAAGCTGACCGACGCCTATCTGGGGCGTGTTCTTTTTCAAGCACAGTTGTGGTCAGCCACGCCGGAACTGGCGATCACATGGCACACTGACAGTGTCACCTTTGGAATGTCCATGACCGATGCTGTGGAAGCGTTGACGAGCATCGCTCCGACTGATCTTGGTGAAGGTTTCATTTTTCTGAACTCTGTCGTCCCAGCGCTGAACGCCCTGGCCGAAGAGAGCGGTTATACCGAAACAGAGATCGATACGTTACTGGAGGCAGGGTTAGCAGATACAGCGTACGCTGATGCTTGGCACCTCATTGGCAAGAGTGATCCGCTCACAGGTTCCGATGCAGCAGATGTGCTTCACGGTGACTACGATGTGAGCTCCATCGTTAATGGACTTGATGGGAACGATTCATTATCTTCTGGCAAGTGGGATGATGTTCTAATCGGCGGCGATGGCAATGACACCCTCAACGGTGGTGCGGGGAGTGACATCTACTATGGTGGAACCGGAGACGATACTTTAGGTTCCGCAGCAAGTTTGAGTGATGACGCTCAATACGGCACCCTCATCAACGGCCAATCCATCGGCAACACCTACTACGGTGGTACCGGTAACGATACGCTCTACGGCACCAAGAACGGGGATACCTATTATTACAATCTGGGCGATGGTACGGACGCCATCACAGAGTATTCTGTGTCTGATCCCACACTCACTCCAGACCGCATCATTCTCGGTGAAGGCATTACCTCTGAAAGCGTCACCATCTCTGGTTTGGGTAGCAGTGTACTGAATATCTACTTCGAAGGCTCCTCTGATTACATATATATCCATAACTGGTACAGCAATACCAAAGGGGTTTCCCTGGAGTTTGCCGATGGCACAGTCTGGGACGCAACGACTCTGACTGAACTTTCCCTGACCAATTATGGGACGGAAGGTGATGATTCTCTTGCTGGATCAGGCCACACCAGAAACAACACCATGTATGGACTTGGTGGTCATGACTACCTGAGTGGTGGAGGTGGAGATGATACCATTTACGGTGGTGATGGAGATGACCGGATCACAGGTGGCAATGACAATGACACCCTCTATGGCGGTAATGGCAACGATGAACTCGAAGGTGATGGTGGAATCAACACACTCCATGGTGATGCTGGCGATGACCTTCTTGAAGAAGGGACCACCTATTACGGCGGCACCGGAAACGACACTCTGATTGGTACGACCGGCGCCAATACCTACCATTTCGATCTCGGGGATGGTCAGGACAGCCTCTACGACTTCTCCAGCCTGGATCCACTGCTCAACGAGGACACCATCGTTTTCGGGGCCGGGATCACCCCGGATGACGTCGAGGTAAGCGCGTCCGGGAATGACGTTGTTCTGACGATCGGTGGGGGCAGTGACGGCATAACGATCTCCCGATGGTTCGAAGACGACGAAGGTTATCGCCGAGTCGAGAAGGTCACCTTTGCCGATGGTACAGTATGGGATGCCGATGCTATTGAGGCCTCGCTGCTGAATATCAGCGGCACGGAGGGCGACGATATTCTGGATGGGATACTCTCCCGAGGCGACACCATCCACGGACTGGGCGGCAATGATGTCATCGACGGCCTGGGAGGTGATGATCAGCTCTATGGCGATGCTGGTGATGACGTTCTGAATGGCGGTGATGGGGCAGACGACCTGCTTGGTGGTGAAGGCAGTGATACGCTTGATGGTGGTTCAGGACACGACTATCTGGATGGCGGTCTCGGCGACGACACTCTGGGCGGCGCAACTTCCTCCAATGACTACTATGGCGCAACCGACCTGGGTGATGGCATCCTGCGCGGCAACTTCTACTACGGTGGCGAGGGCAACGACACCCTGAACGGCACCACCTACAGCGACACCTATCGCTACGATCTCTGGGATGGTGATGACATCATCATCGACCAGTTCATGTATAACTGGACCCCCACCGCTGCCAATAACAGCGATACCATCGAACTGGGTGTCGGCATCACCACGGACGATCTGGGCGTGAGCACTTCCGGAAATGATCTGGAGATCATGTTCTGGGACAGCGGCGAGACGATTACGGTCTCCAACTGGTTCCAGTCATCGCGCTATCAGATCGAGAGCCTGACGTTCGACGATGGTACCACCTGGGACGCCGCCACCCTGGAGGCGATGGCACTCACCCAGCACGGCAGCGACAACGCCGACACCCTCACCGGAACCAGCGGAAACGATCTTCTCTACGGCTGGGACGGCGACGATACCCTCATCGGTGGTGACGGCGATGATTCACTGGAAGGGGGCAGTGGCAACGACACCCTCTCCAGCAGCAGCGGCGACAATTTCATGGATGGTGGTTACGGCGACGATATCCTCACCGGTAGCAGCGGCCAAGATGCTCTCTATGGTGGTGATGGCAGTGACACCCTGGATGGCGGTGCCGGTTACGACACGCTTGACGGCGGCACCGGTGATGACACCCTGGGCGGTGCTTACCTGTCCAGCGACTACTACAGCGCTTCGGATCTGGGTGATGGCGTGATCCGTGGCAATACCTACTATGGTGGTGAAGGCAACGACACGCTGAACGGCACAACCTACAGTGACACCTATCGCTATGATCTTTGGGATGGCGATGACGTGATCATCGACCAGTTCAAGTCCGGCTGGACCTCCACCACTGCGTCCAACAGCGACGTGATCGAATTGGGCGCAGGTATCACGTCCGATGATGTCGGTGTAAATGTCTCTGGGGTTGATCTGGAGATCCTATTCTGGGATAGCGGCGAGACAATCACGGTCTCCAACTGGTTCACGTCATCGCGCTATCAAATTGAGAGTTTGACGTTCGACGATGGTACCACTTGGGACGCCGCTACCATGGAGGCGATGGTCCTCACCCAGCACGGCAGCGATTTCGCCGACACCCTCACCGGAACGGAGGACAACGATGTTCTCTACGGTTGGGATGGTGACGATACGCTTCACGGTAACGGTGGCGATGACTCTCTGGATGGCGGGGGCGGTATCGACACTCTGAACGGTGGCGATGGCGATGACACCCTGGATGGTTCCTGGGGCGATGATATCCTCAATGGTGGGGCCGGGGATGATTCCATGTGGGGTGGCGACGACAACGACACCCTGGACGGCGGCTCCGGCTACGACACTCTGATGGGGGCCGACGGCAATGACAGCCTGGGCGGTGCCTATGAGTCCAACGACTACTATGGCGCGACGGACTTGGGTGATGGTTACCTACGCGGCAACGCCTACATTGGTGGCACGGGTGACGACACACTCACCGGCACAACCTACAGCGACACCTACCGCTTCGAGTTGTGGGACGGTGATGACACCATCATTGATCAGTTCAAGTCCGGTTGGACCAGCAGTGCCGTCAACAACAGCGACGAAATACTGTTCGACAGCGGTGAAATCACCATCGAGAACATCATCCTGGAGCAGTCGGGATCGAATCTGGTAATTCGTTATGGTGGCGGTGGTGATCAGGTTACGGTGCAAGATTGGTATACCGATAGCCGTCATCAGGTGGAGGAGATTGAAACGGTCCACGGTGATACTCTGCTCAACACCCAGGTCGACCAGCTGATCCAGGCGATGGCGACGTTCACCGCGAATCAGGGTGGCATCTCCTGGGAACAAGCGGTGGCCGACCACAACGACGACACCCGCGCCATCCTCACCAGCCACTGGCAGCAGGCGGCCTGATACCGAGGGTATGATCTGTCAGTTGAGATTAATAAAGAGAGCACTGCGCGCGCAGTGCTCTCTTTTTTGTGGGAAGGATGGATGAGCGTGGGCAAGCATCATACCGGTTCTGGGACGGCCATCACTCGACCGCTGCCATCGATGGCCCCGTAGACGTCGAACTGTCAACTGTAACCCACGCTCATCAACCACCACCCCACGAGACCGGGTGATGATGCCTGTCTGCGAAACGGTCCGACTGGAGTACGATTCCGACACCACCGCCCCCACTGCTCCAGAACCGTTTGAAGCTTCCGTTTGTTCATGACTGCTCTCCTCGCCGGTCCATCCACCCTTTGGCCGCATCGCCCCCGAGCCAGTATCCGGGATGCACCCACAACAAACGCCCCCCTGTGGTCTCGAACTCCAGGAACACCCATGTTGCACGAACCAGCCGCCCACCGTTGGCGATCACCATCACCATGCCGGGCATGTCGTCATAGGTTTGTGCGCTCTCTGGACCCATGTCATGGAAGAGGGTGGCGCTGCCCCATCCGAGCGCGGCCAGACGAACCCCGTGCTCCGTTTGGAATCGGTCCAGCGCGGAAAGAAGTTGGGCTTTGTGGCCGGGTGGAATGTGGGTCGGCTCCTCACCAAGACCAGCTTGCGGAATCATCGACGAGAGGATCTCAACCAATTCGGCCTTTCTGTTCTGTAAGGTGTTCTGAAGATCTGGCGTTATCGAACCTGACGGGGCATCGACATGTAACCGGTCAGATTCAACCCACAAGTGGATATCTCGGGTCTTCAGTTGCTCGATCAATGCCACGCAGCTCATATAGCTAATCGCTCCCTTCCGCTGTCTTCTTGAGCAGTAAGCGCTGTATTTTCCTTTGTGGTGTGAACTTGGGTGTGAACTTGGGTGTTTACCATGTTCGAACTTATATCGTTGTTATTATTGTTTTTTGCGTCAGGTGTGAACTTGTGAACTTGATTGTCACATGTAGTTTCTTCTCCAGATTAGGGGTATACGATATGGTCAACGGTTATATGGTAACCATCACGCCGTCTACGTGATTCAAAGGCAATGGATACCCCAACAACACGCAAAGCGGGTGCATGACGTCGTAGAGAGTTGCTAAGACCTTTAGCGCTTCTCGGCCACCCATCGCTACCGTAACGGTATTCGGCGAGTTTACACAGCAACTCTTTGACCGTACCGGTGAACGGAGTAAGGCGGTTCTCCATAAACTCCTGCACGGCTCTGGCGACGGGAGAGGCGTCAAGGGCATGAATGATGGATTGTTCTCGCTTCTCTTGGTAGAGCCTTGAGAATGTGCCTGGTTCTCTATTCATGGCGTTTAACATCGCCTCTCCAAGAGTTGCAAAATCTGCCATACGAGGCAGATGATCAAGAGAAACCAGTGGTAGATGCCCCAAGGACTTGACGAACAGGTCCAACAGACCGCCGAGGATCCTCCCTCTGTTCTTTTCAAACTCTGCTTCCATGTCCGTGACCCTGCGACGATGCTTAATAACAGGCAGCTCAATCCGGAGTGTGCGGTCTACCAGATCCTGTGCAGTTGCAAGATCAGAAATCCCGTTTAGCATCACGGGTCGTTTCACCTCAATGACGGACTCATCCGCATTTGTGTAGAGCTGGCGCGATGCATGGCCGCCACCAGTCGAGAGAGTGCAGAATGCATCTTGTTGCTCTGCTGTGAGTCTGGACAGGTTGTTCAGAGAAAACATCCAGTTATTGGATGCTCCTACGAATATATCCTCCACTTTCCTCGGAGCAGCGCGTAGATTTACATCATTGGGGTCGATCAAGTCCCGTAATCGGCTTTGTGTGTCGCTTTTTCCACAACCCTGTTCCCCTACCAGTTCAAGGACGGGTTTAGGGGTATCGGGTCGGACTGACTCCAGAAACCAAGCCAACACTATATCCCGGTCGGACTTCACGACGTTGACGCTGTTCCACAATATCCCGGTCGGACTTCACGACGTTGACGCTGTTCCACAATAGATCAACATTGCCACCCTGTATGGGCTGTGGAAGGGGTCGCATCGTCTTGGTTCGACGAAATTTAATGGGTGAGTTCTGGATAACCTTCCATCCAGTTGTAGAGATAGCCACAACCTCCCACTCATCGTTACAGAGATCGAGATAATACCGATCACGGCTAATAATTATCTAAATCTGCCCACCTTCTGGAGCAGAGCTTTTTGACTGCTCCAGGGCGTT
>JADGBX010000127.1 GCA_015231265.1 Magnetococcales bacterium
TAGTTTGTTGTTTATATTTGCGGTTTGTGGCTGATATTGTGTATCATCATCCCGTTTTCGAAACAGTGTAGTTTCGATACTCTCGGGGATGACAGGGGCTTTTGACAAAAATAATTGACGATAACGACACGGTACGATGGTGTTGGAAAACAAGAGAGCGTAACACTGCTCTCGGCGGCTAGCCCCCAAGCCAGGACGGACTGAAGGGCCATTAAAAATGACCATCTGTTCAGGGTCTGGATCTCTTTTCCACAGGAGGTCGCACAACCGGAGAGAAATCCGGACTGCGAGTATAAGATCCAAGAGATGTTTCAGGGTGATGGCCTCAGTTCGTACCTTCAACGTTTCGGCGGTGGACCGTCCATCGCCAGACCCCCTATTTTCCTCGGCAAATACAGTTCCCACCCCAGCTCTTACGTCGCCCGCTCCGGGCACTGTTCAGGTCTTGACAACCCGTTCCATCCTCTCTTAAATCCACCAACTTGGCCGGATATCGCACCGGTTGCTTCGATGGTTTCCGTGTCTTTATCTTAAACAGGAAAGTGCCGGAGAGAACGGTGACAACTGCGGCGGCAGTGCGCAGAATAGAGACGGCGACAGCAGCGGCGACACTCCGGTCGTGCCAACCAACTCAGGGAGGCGCTCAGGGTCGGAGAGGGTCCGAGAGTGGTCGAGCCCAGCCATCCGGGAGCAGGAACTCATCCCCTTCCGGCAGTGTCCAGTGAGGATTCATTTCAATGAAGAGGAGTAACACCGTGGCAGAAACACGTGCAAAACAGGCGAAGCAACCCCCCCAGGCCGATGCAGAGGCAACACAGGCCGCCGGTGGCACCAAGGTTGTCTGGAACGACGAGAAGATGGTGAGCACCTACGCCAACGTCAGCAACGTTGCCACGACTCGTGATGAGGTGATGTTTCTCTTCGGGACCAGTGAGATGTGGAACAACGTTCAGGATCAGGTGAGCGTGCAGTTGAGCAACCGCATTATCATGACCCCCTCGGCAGCGAAACGGTTTCATGCGCTGTTGACGCGGACGCTGGAGGATTATGAGAAGAACTTCGGCTCCTGAGGCGACTGTTCTGCCTGCGGAGGGGTTCTCATCACCGCTCCGCAGGGCGGATAACCCTCTGCTGACTCCAGCGACCGTGAACTGTGGTACCTGCTGGGAAAGATCAAAACACCCGGCGTGATATCCGGGGGTGAGCCGTACGGGAGACTGCTAGGTGTGCGCTGCCCACACCTCTTCGACGCGCTTATGGATCATGGAGTAGGCGGTGTCTTTGGTGATGTAGTGACTGGCCCCGGCGGTGAGGCAGTCGTCCCACACCTGGGAGTGGTTGATGGAGGTGAGCATGATCACGCAGGCGTCGGGGTTGCTGCGCATGATCGACTTCAGCGCGGTGATGCCGTCCATCACCGGCATCTCGATATCCAGCAGCACGATATCCGGGGAGAGTTCCTGGAACTGCTTCACCCCCTCTTCACCGTTCTCCGCTTCACCCACAACGATAAAACCATACTCCGAGAACGCCTTGCGATACATCAGCCGCAGCGCATAATCGTCATCCACCAGCAGAATCCGTTTCGGTTCTTCATCGACGTAATCCTCATCTCCATCACCCTCCTGGATGCTGCGTTTCAGAGTCTCTTCGTTGACGGTGTCCTCAAGATTGGAAGCGGTGAGTGTGACGGTGAAGCGGGTGCCGGTCCCGCTCGCCGTCGATGGGTCGACTGTGATGGTGGCGTTGTGGGCATCGAGAATGCGTTTGACGATGGAGAGCCCCAGGCCGGTGCTGCGCTCGCCACCGGTGGGCATGGCACCGGAGGTGGTGAACGCCTTGAAGATCTCCGCCCGGTTCTCTTCGGGAATACCGGGCCCCTGATCGGCCACCGACACGGTGAGGCCATCGTCGCCGACGGGGCGTGTGGTGACGGTGATGGTGGTGCCGGGTGGGCTGAACTTCACGGCGTTGCTCAGGAGATTGTCCACCACCTGACGGAAGCGTTCATGATCGAAGGGGATCTGCGGTGTCGGTTCCAGATGGCTGTCGAGGGTGATCCGTTTCTCATCGGCGGTGACCCGCATCATGTCCAGCCGCTCTTTGACCAGGGCGGTGAGATCGCCCGGTTTCGGGGCGATGCCGAAGGCGCCGCTTTCAATCACGGAGACATCCAGAAGATCGTTGATCATGCTGAACATCTGGGTGCTTGCTCTGTTGATGGTGCTGATGAACTCTCGCGCCTCCGAGGGGGTGAGGCTCATGGTCATCAACATGTCGCTGAGGCCGGTGATGGCGTTGAGCGGGTTGCGCAGATCGTGGGCTGCCATGCCCAGGAAGGTGTTTTTGAGCTGATTCAACTCCACCAGCCGGTTCTGCTGCCGTTTGAGAATCAGGTGGGTCTCGATCCGGGCCAGCACCACATTGGGATTGAATGGTTTGCGGATGAAGTCCACCGCCCCGCTCTTCAGCGCCATGGTCTCATCCTGGGCGGTGTGGGCGCTGGTGATGAAGATCACCGGAATCCCCTCGGTGGCGGGAGTGGCTTTCAGGCGGCGGCACACCTCATAGCCGTTCATGCCCGGCATCATCACATCCAGGAGAATCAGGTCCGGAGGGGTCTTGGCGGTGGCGCGTTTCAGTGCCTGCTCGCCGTTTTTTGCCACTACTGTGGTGTAGCTCTCCGACAGCAGGCCCACCAGGACATCGATGTTGGTCTTTTCATCATCGACGATGAGAATCCGTTCCATCTGTTTGTCAGCCATCAGGCACTTCCTTGTGCGGACGATTTGTTATGCACGGCTTGTGCGGACGATTTGTTATGCACGGCGATCCGGTTGCGGCCGCTCTGTTTTGCCGAGTAGAGGGCGGTGTCGGCCAGTTCGACCAGATCGAGGGTGCGCTCTTCGGAGATGGGGGCTTTGGCGGTGGCGATGCCGAGACTCAGCGTCACATGATCCGCTGCTTGGGATTTTTCGTGGGGAATCATCAGAGTGCGCACATTGTCGAGAATGCGGTCCGCCACCACGCGGGCGCCCTCTTCGTCGGTCTCCGGCAGAATGCAGGCGAACTCCTCACCGCCGTAGCGGGCCGCCAGATCCACCGTGCGCGGCATGGCGTCGGCCACCGCCGTCGCTACTCGTTTCAGGCAGTCGTCTCCCTCGGCGTGGCCGTAGGTGTCGTTGTAGAACTTGAAGAAGTCGATATCCATCAGGATCAGGGAGAAGTCGTGGCCGTAGCGCACCGAGCGCTCCCACTCGTAGTCGAGAAACTCATCGAAACGCCGCCGGTTGGCGATGCCGGTGAGACCATCCATCACCGCCAGTTTCTCCAGCATGTCGCCCCGTCGCTTCAGTTCGATATGGGTTTTGACCCGAGCCATGGCGATGAGGGGGGAGAAGGGTTTCGGGATGTAGTCCACCGCCCCGGCCTCGAATCCTCTCGCCTCGTCGCGCTCGTCGTTCTTGGCGGTGACGAAGATCACCGGTATGGCCTGGGTCACCACATTGGCCTTGATGGCGCGGCACACTTCATAGCCGTCCATGCCCGGCATCATTACATCCAGCAGGACCAGATCGGGCAGGGGGCGTTTCTCCAGGCGGCGCAACGCCTGTTCGCCATCTTTGGCCACGACGATATGGTAGTGTGGTTTGAGCAGGCCGATCAGCACATCAATATTGATCTTCTCATCATCGACGATGAGAATCTTCGCCTTCTCCGTCCGGGTCTGTTCCATCTAAAGATGATCCCCAAATCATCTCAAGCAGGTGTAACCTGCAAGAGTCGCCATCCCTCAGTGTAGACCGAGCGGTTTCGCCAACCGGCCCAGTGTCCCCTGGGCTTCTTCGAAGTCGTAGTCGTCGATCTGTGTTTCGAGGGTGGAAAGTCTAGCATCACTCGAGCGGGAACCCAAGAGCTGCTTGAGTTCCTGGACCTTTTCCAGCGCATCGGAGTCGCCGTCGTCGATGAGGGTGGCCAGGGATTCCATCAAAGGCAGGAGAGTTGTTGTATCCGGTTGTGTCGCTGTCGCTTTAGAAGAGGTGGCAAAGGTGGCTGGAGGCGTGCTGTCGGATTGGAAATCGCCGACCAGTGGTTCCAGTCCGGCCATCACCCGTTCAACCTCGTCGGAGAGTGCCTGAAGAAGCGTCGGCAGAGACGCTGCATCCTCGTTTTTGATCGCGTTCTCCAGCGCTTTGGCCATGGACGCCATCTCGGTGGCACCCATGGTCCCGGACACCCCTTTGAAGGTGTGGGCGGTGCGACGAGCCAGGGATCGATTGCCGCTATCCAGGGCGGTACGGATGTCGGAGATCACGCTGCGGTTGCGGGTGAAGACGTTGCAGAGCACCTTGTGATAGAGGTGGTGCAAACCGTTGACATTGCTGAGTCCCTGCTCCATGTCGATGCCGGGCAGGGAGGCGGGCAGGGAGGGGGGCGTTCCGGAAGCGGTTGGGCGTGCCGAGTCGGCAGGGGTGGCGGCTGGTGGGGTGTTCTCTTGCAGCGTCTCAGGGGTGGTCTCGGTAGTGGGGGCGATGAAGCGGCAGAGGGTTTCGAACAGATGCGGCGGATGGATCGGTTTGCCGATGTGCTCGTTCATGCCGGCGTGCAGACACTTCTCCCGGTCGCCGGTCATGGCGTTGGCGGTCATGGCGATGATGGGTAGATCGGCATGGCGGGTGTGGCTGCGGATGGTGCGGGTGGCGGTGTAGCCGTCCATCACCGGCATCTGGATATCCATCAGCACCGCATCGAAGGGGGCCGACGCCACCATCTCCACACCCTCCTGACCGTTGCGGGCGATCTCCACCACCACCCCTTCCGACTCCAGCAGCTCTTTGGCCACCTGTTGGTTGATCTCGTTATCCTCCACCAGCAGCACCTGAGCGCCGCGCATCGCTGCCAGCGTTTCCGGTGCCGGGCCTTTGGTCGATAGCGTCTCGGTGCGGCGGACGATGCTCTGGTTCAGGGCCGACATGGAGGCATCGAACAGAATCGACAGATTGACCGGTTTGGTCAGAAAGAGGTCGATGGCCGAACCCTGGGCCGCCTTGATCACATCCTCGCGGCTGGTGGCGGTGACCATGACGATTTTCGGCAGGGTGGCGTCGGGAAAACGGCGGGCGATCTCATCGGCGGTCTTGATGCCGTCGATCCCCTGCATCTGCCAGTCGAGAAAGATCAGATCAAACGTTTCGCCCCGTTTCAGAGTGCTTTCCAGTGTCTCGATCGCCTCTTCACCGGAGGCGACGGCGGTGATGCGGAAGGAGAATGACGCCAACAATTTCTGGAGGATCTCACGGGCGATGGTGTTGTCGTCGGCGATGAGCACCCGCATGCCCACCATCTCGTCATCGGGCAGGCGAAAGCGGCGGCGGTCGTTGTCCTTGCGGGCAAAACTGGCGGTGAACTGAAAGGTGCTGCCTCTGTTCGGGGCACTCTCCACCCAGATGCGGCCATCCATCATCTCCACCAGCCGCTTGCTGATGGTGAGCCCCAGCCCGGTGCCGCCGAATTTGCGGGTGGTGGAGCTGTCGGCCTGGGAGAAGGCCTGGAACAGCCGGGCCATCTGCTTCTTGTCCATGCCGATGCCGGTGTCGCGCACCTTGAAGTGGAGAGCGACCTGATACGGCTCCATCTTGGCCAGATGGATGGAGAGCACGATGTTGCCCTGTTTGGTGAACTTCACCGCATTACCGGCCAGATTGATCAGGATCTGTCCCAGACGCAGGGGATCGCCGATGAGGTTGAGGGGGACGTCGTTGTCCACCTCGAAGCTCACCTCCAGCCCCTGTTCGCTCGCTTTCATGGAGATGAGATTGGCGACGTTGTTGAGCACGTCGTCCAGGTGGAAGGTGACCGACTCCATGGTCAGCTTGCCCGCCTCGATCTTGGAGAAGTCCAGGATGTCGTTGATGATGCCCAACAGCGACTCCGCCGAGCGGTGGACCTTCTGTACGTAGTTGCGTTGGCGGGCGGTGAGTTCGGTCTGAAGGGCCAGATGCGACATGCCGATGATGGCGTTCATCGGCGTGCGGATCTCGTGGCTCATGTTGGCCAGGAAGTCGCTTTTGGCCTGATTGGCCTGATCCGCCTCCTCTTTGGCCTGCTTCAGGGCGGCGGAGAGGCGCTTCGGCTCGTCGATGTCCAGATGGATGCCCACCACTCGTTTGGCGTGGCCCTGGGTGTCCCGGACGAAGGCGCGACCGATATCCAAAATCCACTTCCAGTCGCCGGATTCGGTGCGCATTCGGAACTCCGCCCGGTAGCTTCCGGTCTGTCCCTTGATGTGGGCGTGCAGCTTGGCCAGAGCGTTGGGGAGATCGTCGGGGTGAATCAGGTTCTGCCACCGATCCTGATGGGTGGGATGGCGGATCTCAAGCGCTTCGGGGATGTAGCCCAGCATGGTGGACCAGATCTCATTAGTGTAGAGGGTGTCCTCCTCCACCGACCAGTCCCAGAGTCCGGCGTTGGCACCGATGAGTGCCATATCCAACCGCTCTTCGCTCTCCAGGACTTTCTGCTCTGCTTCCTTGCGCAGAGTGATGTCCTGGGTGACACCGAAGATCATTTGGGGCGTGCCATCCGCGCCATGGGCCAGATGGCCGACGCTGTGCAGCCAGACGACGGAGCCGTCGTTGGGGCGCCGATAGGGGTAGACTTCGTTGAACTCCTCCCGTTTCCCGGTCACGGTCTCCTCGAAGCGATCCATCACCCGTTCGGCGCAGAGGGGGTCCACCGCCCGCACGTTGACCAGCCACTCGCTCTCCAGATGGTAGCGCAGATCTTCGCGCGGGGGGTCGCCGAGGATCTCCACCTTGCGTTCGGAGGAGATGTAGTAGCCGGAACCGTCCAGGGGGGTGTGCCAGTAGGCGGCTTTGGTCAGCTCAAGGGCGGCATCGGAGAAGAAGTTGGTTTTGCGCAACTCGTCCTCCATCTCCTTGCGGGCGGTGATGTCGCGCAGGGCGCTGGCCACCATCATGCCTTCGTCGGTTTCGATGGGGCTGAGGCTCACCTCGACGGGAAACTCCCGGCCATCCCGAGTGATGGCCAGAATCTCCTGATCGGTTTTCATGTGGCGCTGGCTGGGGGATTTCATGTAGGCGTGGCGCAGATCCACGTGGTTGCCCATGAGTCGTTCCGGCAGAAGAGTCTCCACCGGTTGTCCCACCAGGGCAGATCGTTCATGGCCGAAGAGTACTTCGGTCTGGCGGTTGACCATGGAGATGAGACCGTTGGCATCGACGATTACCATGGCGTCCGGGGCCGACTCAAGCAGGGTTCGGAACTGCTGCTCCCGCCGTTTGAGCTTCTCCTCCTGGGCGCGGCGGACGGTGATGTCCCGGAACACCACCACGGCACCCATGGCCGTCTCGTTCTTGCGCATGGGCACGGCGGTCATCTCGGTGGGAAAACTGCTGCCGTCACTGCGCCACAACATCTCATCGTCGGAGTTCCAGGTGGTGTTGTCGTGAATGGCGGCGGCCAGTGGACAACTGTTGGCGGTGTAGCGAGAGCCGTCGGGTCCGGTGTGGCGGATGGTGGTGTGGATGGGAATGCCGATCAGCGCCTCTTCCGGATAGCCCAGAAGCCGGATCGCCGCCGGGTTGGCGAAGGTGATGCACCCTTCGGTATCCAGGCCGAAGATCCCTTCGTTCACCGAGTCGAGAATCGAGCGGCTGCGCTCCTCGGCAGCGGAGAGGCTGGCCTGCATGGTCATGCGCTCGGTGACGTCGGCGACGGTGCCCACCATGCGCAGGGCCTTGCCGCTTTTCGACCAGTCGACGGCGCGCCCCTTGGAGGAGACCCACACCATTTCCCCGTCGGAGACGCGGTGCGCCCGGTACTCCACCTCGTAGTGGGGAATGTCGCGATTGCGGTAGGCACGTCCGGTGGCGGCCACGCGTTCCCGGTCTTCCGGGTGGATCACGCCCAGCCAGATATCCCGCAGCTCCATCTCTCTGGCTTCTTCGATGCCGAAGATCTCACGGTAGCGCTCATTGATCACTGTTTCGCCGTTCTCCAGATTGACGTCCCAGAATCCCAGATCGCCTCCGGCCAGAGCCAGATCGAGCCGTTCCCGGCTTGAGTGGAGATGGGTCTCAATGCGTTTGCGTTGGCTGATCTCCCGTTTAAGTCTGCGGTTCCAGATCATGACGGCGATGAGAAAGAGCCCCAGAGTGCTGCCGATGGGGATTGCCCAGAGCAGGATCTCCTCCATATCCGGCCCGAACTGCAGGTGGACCGCCATCCATGCATTGCGGATAGCGGTGCGCTCCTGATCGGTGAGCGTCTCCAGAGCCTTGTCCAGAATCGTTGCTAGCTGGGGGCGGTCCTTGCGCACGGCAAAGGAGAGCGGTATCTGATGCTCCGTCGGGGCGGCGA
>JADGBX010000128.1 GCA_015231265.1 Magnetococcales bacterium
GGTTTCTTTCTGGGTGTAAAACTTGTCATATCCTTATTATTCAATGTGTTACATGTTGGCCCCGCCTTTGCTGAAAGGGGAGTGTCGACGATGGCGCCGCAGCAGAGACGGCACCATCCGAGCGATGAGCATTCGGACGAACCGAACAGCATCCAGGAGTGGGCGATGAACTATGCGGTGGAACTCTTCGACGGACAGCAGGTGGATTGGTTCATGGTTGAGAAGACCAAAGTGACCGAGCTGTTCGACCGGATCGAAAATGCCGAGTTGGGGGAGGATGCCATGATTCTCGGTATCATGACCGAGCAGGCCTATCTGGATCAGCAGGAGATGGAGCCGTTCTATCTTAGTGAGTGAGTGCGCCTGAAGGGGAGACGCTCCGGCACCAACGACACCGAATGGGATCCGAACGGTGCCGGATCAGCTTCCTTGAAGCCACGTCATTGCTTTGCCGAGCACACGTGCTGACCACGTCTCTCAAAACACGAAAGTCGATGAGATGAAGGCGCTGTCAGGTTCCGCCTCCACATCGATACTGGCGGCGCCATCGGACCAGGGAGCGATGAATGCGTCGGTGAGAAAGCCGCCGACAAAGTGCCCTAAGGCGAATCCTGCCAGAACATCGGAGGGGTAGTGGCGGTTGGCCTCCACCCGCGCCCAGGCAGTACCGGCAGCGACCGTGTAGAAGCCGGTACGCAGCAGTGAACGTCCCATCTCCGGCATGTCGATATAGTCCAGATTCTTGGCTGCCATGGTGGCGCGTACCGTCGCCTGGGAGGTGTGGCCGGAGGGGAAGCTGTTCTTGGTGCCGCCGGTTGGGCGTTCCCGCTGGGTGGTGTCCTTGATGAAGGAGGTGGTGCTGGAGGTGATGCCGATGGCTGCCCCCTGTATGATGCCCCCCTTCAGCTTGTTAATCGCCCACTCTTGCGCCGTGTCGCCGCTGGGCGTGGCGAGAGCGGTGACGCCCCAGCAGATACCTGCCGTGGTGCGCAGATCGTCGCTGGCGATACCGGCATCGAGCTGGTTGCCGAAGATGGGGTTCTCCTTTGCCGCCCACTCGGTGGTGTTCTCATCCCAGTCATTGATGGAGAAGACCGCAGCCCCCGCCAGAGGTGCCCAGGTGAGGGGATCGACGGCGTTTTCGATTGCTGCCCGTGCCACCTTGTCCCACGGAGGCAGATCGACACTCTCCCCCCAGTTTCCTTTTGGTTTGGTGCAGCCGGAAACCAGAGCTACCATCGAGATGAGCAGGAGTGATGTGAGGCGTGTGCGAGCCATCCTTGCCATTGCAATTGGTCCGTTCGATTGTGGGGTTGCGATCAAACGGTTGTACCATGGAGGATGGTGTGAATCCAAGTGGGAATTGATCGGAATTGAAAGGGATTATGGACTCTGTTCTCTGCGCTTTCCGACGCCGAGTAAAATGTGAATATCGTCAAGAACCAGAGTCAGAGCCGGGACGACGATCAGCACCACCACGGTCGCGAACAGAACGCCAAAACCGAGACTGATGGCCATGGGAATGAGAAACCGCGCCTGAAGGGATGTCTCCAGAATCATCGGTGCCAGACCGAAAAAGGTGGTGAGGGAGGTGAGCAGGATGGGGCGCAGCCGTCGGGTGGAGCCGTCGATGATGGCGGTGATCATGTCGGCGCCCTCGGCACGTCGGTGGTTGACGGCATGAATCAACACCAGGGAGTCGTTGACCACCACCCCTGAGAGGGCGACGATGCCCAGAAGGCTCACCATGCTCAGACCAAAGCCCATCACGGCATGCCCCATGATGGCCCCGACGAATCCCAGTGGGATCACCGACATGATGATCAACGGCTGGCTGTAGCTACGGAAGGGGATGGCGATCAGGGTGAAGATGCAGAAGATCGCCAGGAGATAGTTTCTTCCCAGTCCGGAGAAAAGCTCCTTCTGTTCTCGCTGTTCACCGACGAAAATTAGTTCAAGGTCGGGCCACTGCCGTTTCAGATCGGGAAAGATCTCCTGACGAATGGTCTCCAGAACCGGCCTGGGATCTGGGCTTGTCGGGGCGAGATCGGCTTTGACATTGACGATAGGACGGCCATCTTCCCGGCGGATCGAGGTGGGAGAGACCCGTGTCTCCCAGGTGGCGATGGCGGGCAGGGGGAGATAGCCACCCTGGGGTGTTTTAATCATCAGGGCGTTGAGATCGGAGAGAGAGGTGCGTTCTTCCAAGGGGAGGCGCACCATGACGGTGATCTCGTTGCGTCCCCGCTGATCCCGAAACGCCTCAGCCCCGTGCAGGCTGGCTCGGATCTGCCGGGCCACGCTGTCGGAATCCAGTCCCATGGTTCGGCCATAGGGGGTGAGGTGAAGATCCAGTTGCGGTTTGCCGATGGCGTAGTCGTTCTCCACATTGACCAGTGCAGGTAGCTCCATGAGACGGGCGGTCAGTACCCGGGAGGCTGCTTCGAGAGTCGCTCCATCCCGATGGGAGAGACGCACATCTACGGGTGATCCGGCACTGGGACCGATGGTGTTCTGAACCACCAGACTCTCCACCCCTGCCATCTGCGGGATCTTCTCAGACCAGGTTCGCGCAAAGAGGGAGGCGGGGATGCCGCCTTGATCCAGATCCTTCAGGCTTATCTCCACATCCAGAAGATGGCTGCCGGTACTGCTGCCCCGTTTGCCGTGGCCACCGCCGCTGTTGCGACTCTCCCCAACCATGGAGAGGCGGCCTCGAATCACCTCTTCGGCACCCAACTCCCGAGCCGCTTCGTCGGCGGCCTGTTCGATGCGGCGCATTACGGCCAGGGTGTTCTCCACCGGAGCACCGTAGTTCATCTGGACAAAAACCCGCACATCGTCGTCTTCGATCTTGGGAAAGAAGGAGTAGGCCATGCGGCCCGTGGTCACCATCAACACCGAGAAGATGAAAGAGACGAGAGCCAGGGCCAGCGTGGCATAGCGCCAGCGCAGCACGACTCTGAGGAAGGGTTTGTAGAGCGTGTAGGTAAACCGGTGCAGTGCCCCACCCATGAAGCGCTGAACGGCGTGGAGAAGACGACCTATCCTGGTGGTTGGCGGCTCCAGCCTGCGGTGGGCCAGATGGGCGGGGAGCACCAGAAAGGATTCCAGCAGAGAGAAGAGCAGCACCATGACGACGATGGCGGGAATCAGACGGAAGATCTTGCCCAACACTCCGGGGACAAGCAGCAGGGGGAAAAACGCGGCCACCGTGGTGAGAATGGAGAAGGTGACCGGGACCGACATCTCGCGAGCGCCGAGAATCGCCGCCTGCTGTGGCTCTTCGCCCTCCTGCATCTTTTGATAGATATTCTCGCCGACGACGATGGCGTCGTCCACCACCATGCCCAGAGTGACGATGAACGCGAAGAGGGTCACCATATTGATGGAGATATCCCACTCCGGCATCATCAGAAAGGCGCCCATGAACGAGATGGGTATGCCCAGCGCCACCCAGCCCGCCAGACGGTAATCGAGAAAGAGCGCCAGAATCGTCAATACGAGCAGTAGCCCGATCCAGGCGTTGCGTACCAGAAGATCGATACGGGCACGCAGTTTCACCGAGTCGTCGCGCCAGGTTTCGACACGCATGTCGGCGGGGAGTTGGTTCTTCAGGCGCTGGGCGTACGCCTTCACGGCATTGGCGACACGAATCGGGCGCTCTTTGCCCACCCGGTAGACCGTTGCTCGAACAGCGGGAAGACCGTTGTAGAAGAGGGATTGGTCAGTTTCGGCAAAGCCGTCCCGGATGGTGGCCAGCTCCTCCAGATGGCGAATCTCTCCCGCCGCCGAAGAGTGGAGGACGATGCGACCCAACTGAATGCCGGTGCCCCGGCGGTCGGCCATACGTACCAGCACCTCGCCGGTGGAGGTGTCCAGTCCCCCGGCGGGAAGATCGAGTGAGGCGAGACGAATGCGCTGTGCCACCTCATCCAGTGTCAATCCCAGCGCCTCAAGACGGGTGCGGGGGATCTCGACGGCGATCTCCAGAGGCCGTACGCCGTGCAGCTCAACCTGGGTGATATCAGGGGAAGCAAGTAGATCATCCCGCGCCTGTTCAGCAAGAGTTCGTAGCTCCGAGCGGGAGCGTTCTCCCGCGATCACCAGAGAGATCACCTCCCTCCGGTTGCGCAGAAGCTGTACTTCCGGCTGCTCGGCGTTCTCGGGGAAGGTGCGGATGCGGTCGATCTCGTTGTTGATCTCTGCAAGAATGCGATCCTGATTGGTGTTGAGGTGCAACTCCACCAGGATGGTTGCGGCATCCTCGGCCGCCACCGAGATCACCCGTTTGATGCCGTCCAGAGAGCGCACCGCCTCTTCCACCACCAGAATGATGCCCTGTTCCACCTCTTGGGGACCGGCGCCGGGGTAGGGGACAACGATCTGCACGAAATCGGTGTCGAACTCGGGAAACACCTCCTGCTTGGTGGTGAAGAGTCCCAAAACACCGCCGATAAGAATCACCCACATGGCCAGATTGGCGGCCACGGAGTTCTGCGCCATCCAGGCGATGGGGCCGGAGTAGCGGCGTGGGGCAGGGGGGATCGGGGTGGTCACGGAGCGTCATTCTCCGTAGATGACGGTGTGGAGTCGGAGGATTTCGTTTCTGCGGTGGCAGGTTGTTTATCCGAGCTGGAGGATTTCGAATCTGCGGTGGCAGGTTGTACATCCGAGCTGGAGGGGTGTGGCTCTTCAGGGAGAATCTCCGCCCGCTGGCCGCTGACCGCTGCCAGCAGGGGAGAGGTCACGATCTGCTGAGGTGCCGTGCCCTCCATCGAGATGATGGTGTGTCGTGGGGTGCGCCAGAGAACCGAAGCGGGATGGCGTTGTAGCGTACCGTTCTTCTCCAGAGTCCAGTAGGCATCACCGGTACCCAGGGCCGCGGTGGGGAGGCGAAGGCCGTGCACCTCTGCTGACCCTGCAAAAGATGTCGTGACGAAAGTGCCCGGCAACAAGGGCGGGGTAGTGGTGTCACTGCTAAGAGGATCATGCACGTGAATCCAGAGCGTAGCCCGTCGAGTAGAGGGGTCCAGCTCAGGCTTCAAGCCGCGCACCAGCCCGTGACGCATGGCGCTCTTTCCGCCGGCACCCCGATAGTGAACCTCCACCTTGGCTCCGGGTGTTTTCAGGTCGACCGTCCAGCCGGGAATGGCAAGATCGGGAATCTGTTCCGGATCCAGTTGCGCTGCGATTCGAACCGACTCCGAACCAATGAGACTGGCCAGCGCCTCTCCGGGGCGAGCGATGGCACCCACGTCGATGAGGCGAGAGACGGTCATACCGGAGAACGGTGCTTTGATGGTGCAACGCTCCACATCCAGCGTAGCCCTTCGCCACTGCATGCGTGCCTGCTGCACATCCGTCTCAGCCACAGCAAGATGCGGTTTGCGCAGAGCCAAATCGGTGGCAGCCGTTCCGGGGCGGGATTTCTTGAGCATCTTCCAGTCCCGTTGGGCCACCTTCTGACGCCCTTTTTCGATCTCCAGAGAGTGTTCGGCCCGTTCGAGTACGCTCTTCAGTCGTTGCGCTTCCAGGCGGTAGGATCGGGAATCCAGTCGAACCAGAACCTCCCCTTTGCGGAAACGTCCTCCGGAGCGCAGCGCCTCGGACATGAAGAGAATCCGTCCGGTCACTTCAGCGCTCAAGGTGACTCGTGTCACCGGCTCAACCAGACCGGAGACGCTGTATTCTCTTCTGAGGGTGGTCGGGGTGACCGTGTCGACTGTTACGTAGGTAGTGGAGGTAACGCTGCTTTTCGTGCTGCGTGGAGCTTTCTGTTTCATCAGATGCAGGGCACCCGCGCCACCTGCCGCAAGAATGGCTAAGGTAATCGTGCCACGCACCACTGTTGCTAACCATCCTGCCATCCGGATCCACTCCATGATTCCAGTATCGTGACACCACTCTCTTTAAAACTGAATAGAAGTATAAATCATGCACTCTGTTCCGGCGATGTCTGATCCATTCGTTTGTCATGCGACAATAGACAGTAGGATGCACTCAAGAGTTCACAAGAGAGAGCGGTGGATGGGAATCAACACTAATTCAATGATTTTATGCAGATATGGGTTGTCGGACTGGAGTGACAAAAAAATATGCAATTTCAATATTTAGCACTCGCCAACTCTATCGGGGTTCGCTACCATGCTACTCACTTGTGAGGATCTCGTGATGTTTGTCATTATTTGTTGACCGGAAGCAGCAGGAATAAGTCGTTATCTTAATGAATTACTGATGGAAATCACAATCGTGACATGATTGTAAAGAAAATGTCACAGAAACGTCATAAAAATTAATTAAAGCTAAGTTGCAAAACAGGAATCCAGTACGTTGAAGCATCCGTTTGCCGTGCTGGTCCAAGTGTTAACAACACTCAACCGTCCCCCCGTAGAGTAAAAAGGAGACACTCATGAAGCAGAGGTTGCAGGCGTGGAGCCAGGATCCACGTTCGGTATTCATAATTGCGGCAGTGGTTGCGCTCTCTGTCGTGATGGTGTCCGATCCTGCATTGGCAGGGTCAGGCAAGGGTAAATCCATCGATTGGGCCAAGATGATCATGACCCTCTTCGGTGGTTTGGCCATCTTCCTCTATGGTATGGAGAAGATGACCGAGGCACTGAGGAACGTTGCGGGCGACCGCATGAAGAACATTTTGGCCAAGCTCACCACCAATCGTGTGGCGGGTGTGCTCACCGGTGCCGGTACGACGGCGGTGGTGCAGTCCTCCTCCGTTACGACGGTTATCGTGGTGGGGTTCGTCACTGCAGGCTTGATGAATCTCAACCAGGCCATCGGCGTGATTTTCGGTGCCAACATCGGTACCACCATCACAGCCCAGATCGTCGCTTTCAAAGTCACCAAGTATGCGTTGTGGATGGTGGCTGGTGGCTATCTGATGAACGTGGTCGGCAAAAAAGATTCCACCCGTCAGTGGGGTCTGATGCTGCTGGGCCTTGGTCTGGTCTTCTTCGGCATGAAGGTTATGGGCGGCGCTATGAAGCCCCTGCGCTCCTATGAGCCCTTCCTTGCCTTGATGACCTCCATGGAGAATCCCATCTACGGTATTCTCTTTGCCGCACTGTTCACCGGTCTTGTGCAGTCCTCATCGGCAACCACCAGTATCGTGATCGTCATGGCCAGTGAAGGTTTGATCACCCTACCGGCTGGTATCGCTCTGGCATTCGGTGCCAACATCGGTACCTGCGTGACCGCCATGCTTGCCTGTATCGGCAAGAGTCGAGAGGCGATACGAGCGGCGGTGGCCCACCTGTTATTCAATGTGCTCGGTGTGCTGTTATGGGTGTTCTTCATCGATAATCTCGCGAATCTTGTGGTCACTATCTCGCCGATGGCTGATCCCAGCCTTACCGGACTTGAGAAGGCCGGTGCCGAGGTGCCCCGCCAGATCGCTAACGCACACACCATCTTCAACGTAGCCAATACGCTGATCTTCCTGCCCTTCGTCGGTATTTTCGCCAGTATCATCACCAAGCTGGTTCCGGAGAAGGAACTCACTGTTGCCGACAAGGCGGCTGCCAAGTTCAAGCCCAAGTATCTGGATGAGGGCATGCTCACCACCCCCGCCATCGCTCTGAGCATGGCGTGGCGTGAGACTCACCGCATGAGCTGGGTCGTGAAGGATATGCTGAACGGTGTCACCGAAGGCTGCTATAACGTGAAGATGGAGAAGATGAATGAGCTTCGCGATATGGACGACCAGGTGGACGCCCTCTACAGCGGCATCTCCCACTACCTGACCGAGATCGGTAAGACCAATCTCACCAAGGAGCATGCGGCAGAAGCGATGATGGCCATGACAGTGGTCAGCGAGCTGGAGAATATCGGCGACATCGTTCAGGTCAACTATCACCACATCACGGCAGTTGCTGCCAAGCAGAACGTGGTGATGGATGAAGAGACCCGCACCTTCCTTCAGGATTCACACAACCAGATCATGGACGCATTCTCCGCGGCCATGGTGGCGTTTGAAAATGGTCGCATGGATATGGCCCGCAAGGTCATCGATATGGAAGATGAGGTTCTTGGTCGCCTGAATCAGCGCGGCTCCGAGCGTCACTCTGCCATGCTTCAGGGTGAACACGGCGTTGAGAAGTACGCCCTGCTCACCATGGAGAGCGACATCATGGAGAACTACAAGCGTGTTTACCAGCACACCCTGCGCATCGCTGCGCTGGTTGCTGCCAATGAAGCCGGTACCGCTCTTGTGGCTGTTCCCACATCCGATTGATCGATAGGATCAGAGACGGCCTTGTGGGCCGTCTCTGTTTCATGA
>JADGBX010000129.1 GCA_015231265.1 Magnetococcales bacterium
TTTGGGCGGGGTGAAATGGTCGGCACCTTCGAAGACACCGCCTTCTCTTTGCAGGCAGGCAAGCTCTCTGATCCGGTCAAAAGCCGTTTCGGATACCATCTCATTCTTGTTGAAGAGATTCGCCCGGAACGCATTCGGCCTTTAGACGATGTTAAAGTCGAGATTCACGATCAGATTTTCGTCACCAAAGCCCAAGACGTGGTTTATGAGCGTTCGGTTACTCTGGAAGATCAGCTCTACGCTTCGGGTGATCTCAAAGCCATCTCGAAGGACCTCAACCTTCGCATCAAGGATCTCGGCCCCTTCTCACGCCAAGATGAAAAACTGGATAACGATGTCGAACGCAAGCAGGCTTTCATCAACGCAGCGTTCACAACACCCAAGGGCGAAGTGAGCAATCTGATCGATCTGCAGGATGGTCGGTTCCTGGCCATGAAGATTCTGGATCATGTTAAATCACGCAACAAGACCTTTGATGAAGCGAAAGAGGAACTGCTCACTGCTTATCGGGCCGAACAAACAAAAAAGATCGCCCAGGAGCAGATGACGGCAACTCTTGAGAAGCTGCAAGCAGGTGAATCGTGGGATACGGTGACCAAAGACGTTGCCAAAGCTACCACGGAGAAACCCGAGGCCTTCACCATGTCGGATCGTTTCAGTAAGACCGACCGCACCATCCGTCAGGCCGCTTTCCAACTGTTGATGGAACGCCCTCTCTATCCGGAACTGGTGGAACACGCAAACGGGATCACCATTGTTCGCCTGGACACGATCATCAAACCAAATCTGGAAGATCTGGATAAACAGAAAGCGCCGATGCAAGCAAGACTTCAACAGAACTTGGGCCGGGAACTCTTCAGTGCCATGATCACCGGCTTGATCGCCACATCAGAAATCACGGTTGATCGCACACTGATGGATCGACTCTGACCAGAGTTGAGGAGACGCTCTAGCTGAACGCATGCAATCCCTGTTGGAGAAGGCATACCACCCCTTCAACAGGGAGAGATCCCCTTCTGGCACCCCCTGCTATCGATACTTCCTTTGCCTTGCCCCCCTTGCTCGAATCATCCCGCCTGCTCATGGAAGAGCCGTCTGAGCGACCGCCCGCAGAAGAGTCTCTCCGAACCCCGCTGGAAACGCCTCTCCATAGTCAGGAACACTAACCCACAGAATCACCAAAGCCAGATAGATGCCGGCTGTTGCGGGAAGATTGGATGAAAAGAGCTTCAGGGCGCTGCCGAATGATCGTTTGACCCCGCCGGGAGCAAATAGGTTGATGCTGTAGAGTTCATCCAGAAGAAGGTGAACCATGGCACCACCGGCAACGAAGATTCCACACATCCACGCACCATACGCATCAACTGCAAACAGGATGTGCATCAGCGCCACTGCACCCAAACCAAACACTCCACACGCTGGAATTGAATGCAGAATACCTCTATGGGCCGTTAACCGCATGACCAGATAGTAAAGGATATACCGTAAAAAGAGTGCCACTGCTCCCCAGACGAGGAGCGCCTCCACTAACGAAGCACCACGCGCTACCCCGAACATCACCAGAAATGCGATGAGAAAAGAGAATAAAGCAAACGCAACCCGATAGGAGGTTGAGTGGTCTGCGTCAATATCTGGCAGGATTCCACCCAATAGGCCCGCCGCTGAAAACAGCACCATCTGCCCCGGAGATGCGTAACCGGCAATGTGTACGGACGTACCTGCAATTCCGGATATCGAAGCAGCTACATAGATATGAACATGAAACCCGGCCACGGACCCTCTCCCATTTCGTGCAACCTTTTCCACGACAGGTTGATTGAATTCGATTGAAAACCTTATCAAGCGCAAAAAAACATGCTAACGTGCTGTATGTGTTTTATATGGAGATTAGTATAAATCGAACTGGTCGATATCCAGTATGGCTAGCGGCCTCTTTTTCGTGAAGTGCTGGATACGGTTTCAGTCAACAGGTTGAGCGATAGTTCATTCAGTTGGGGGGACGTGCATGTCGTTGATTGCACGGTATTATACAGCTACAAGCAATAACAGGACCCTTGGGACTATTACCATGATCGGTTATATGTGTAGTCCCACCTCCTCTTTTCATCCCTTCCGACAAGGGCGTCAAGATGGGTTCTGAACGCAGCATTGACAACAACAATGATCACCCCATCGCGGATATGGTCGGGCTGACACAGGAAAGCGGAATGTCTACTGTGGAGCAGAAAACAGCTGGGCTTGAAACACCGGCCAATAGTGCAGTGGCCGCATTGCTGCAGCGCATCGAGCGTCTCAATGAGATCGGCATCTCACTCTCGTCAGAGCAGGATACCGATGTTCTGCTCGAAACCATTCTAATCAGCGCAAAAGAACTCACGAACTCAGATGCCGGCACCATGTACAGCCGGACAGATATCAATACCCTCCGCTTTGAGATCATACGAACCGATTCACTGGGAATCGCCATGGGGGGATCCACTGGCGTCTCGATCAATTTTCCGGAGCTTCCTCTCTACAAAGAAGGGGAACCTAATCTCCAGATGATTGCAGCCTATGCTGCCCTCAAAGATCAGACCGTCAACATACCCGATGCCTATGAAGCGAAGGGGTTCGACTTTTCTGGAACCCGAGCATTCGACAAGAAAACCGGCTATCGAAGCAAATCCTTCCTGACGGTCCCTCTGAAGAATCACGAAAATGAGATCATAGCCGTTCTCCAGTTGATCAACGCAAAACACCCTGTCACCGGAGAGATCGTTCCGTTCTCGGTAGAAGATCAACAGCTGGCAGAGTCACTCTCCTCTCAAGCTGCGATCGCTTTAACCAACCAGAGGCTGATCGCCAACCTCAAACAGCTGTTTGAGTCATTTATCCAGGTGATCGCATCTGCCATCGACGATAAATCTCCCTATACCGGTGGACACTGTCACCGTGTGCCGATTCTGGCAGAGATGCTGGCCGAGGCCTCCAGTGATGCCAATACCGGCGAGCTGAACGGTTTTGATCTCGATGATGACGAGATGTACGAGCTGAGGATCGCAGCTTGGTTGCACGATTGCGGCAAGGTAACTACCCCGGAATACGTGGTGGATAAAGCGACCAAGTTGGAAACGATCTTCGATCGTATTCATCTGGTCAACACACGCTTCAAGTGCAAGAAGCAGGAGCTTGAGATCTCTTTTCTCAAAGAGAAGATCAAAGCTCTGGAAACTGGCAATACCGACATCCTCCCGACTCTTCAGAAACAACTCGAAGAGGAGCTCGAATCTCTGGAATCCGACAGGAAATTCATCCAAGTCACCAATATTGGTGGCGAATTCATGTCGGATGATAAGAAGGAGCGCGTCGAACGCATCGCCTCCATAACCTGGATCGATAATGAAGGCAATGAAGAGCCGTTCCTGTCAGAGAACGAAGTGTACAACCTCAACATTGCCCGCGGCACACTGACGTCGGAAGAGCGAGACATCATCAACCACCATGTGGTGGCGACCATCAAGATGCTGGAACAGCTCCCCTTCCCGAAGGGATTGGAAAACGTTGCAGAGTATGCCGGGGGCCACCACGAGAAGCTCGATGGAACCGGATATCCCAATGGTCTTACCAAGGACCAGATGTCCATTCAGGCGCGCATCATGGCCATCGCCGACGTTTTCGAAGCTCTGACGGCGCGGGATCGTCCCTACAAGGATGGTAAGACGCTCTCTCAGGCTCTGAAGATTCTCGGTTTCATGAAGAAGGACAACCACATCGATCCGGACATCTTCCAGGTCTTCATCGACCATAAGGTGTTCATGCGTTATGCTGAAGAGTATCTCGCACCTGAACAGTTGGATGACGTTGATGTTACGGCTATTCCCGGATATGAGCCTTCACACGAAGCGATTGACTGGAATGGTCTCACCTATGTGGGTTCGGGCCTCCCCCCCGAAGAGGTAGAGCCGGAACCTGAAGAAGATGAAGAGCCACCCTCAGTTTCTTGGTGACCCACGCAGATGAGGAGCCACCCTCGATTTCTTGGTGACTCCTTCCCCATTTTCTCTTTTCCTGAAGAGGCGGCTCCTATTCCGCAGCAACCTTCAATAGCTGCTGGACATCAAACTGCCCTTTGATCACTTTAACCACACCATCCTGGATCAGAGTCCGCATCCCATCCTTCATAGCCTGTTCGCGCATTTCGGCAATTTTGGCCCCTGTTGCAATCATCTTCTTCAACTCATCGGTATTGCTGAGTAACTCATGAATACCGGTCCGGCCCTTGTACCCGGTCTTGCTACAGGTACCACATCCATTGGCACGGTAAAGGATGACATCTTCCCTCTTCAGATTGAGCTCAGGGAAATACTCCTCGCCATAAAGACTGACCAACCGCTCCCACTCTTTGTCTTCCGGTTTGTAACTCTGCTTACACTCACCACAGAGTGTTCGGACAAGACGCTGCGCCAACACGCCTAAAAGGGCATCGGCAAAGTTGAGAGGATCAAGACCGAGATCGAGAAGACGGGTGATCGTCTCCGGGGCTGAGTTGGTATGCAGTGTCGAGAAGACCAGATGGCCGGTCAGTGATGCCTCGATACCGGCATGTGAAGTCTCACGGTCACGCATCTCACCAATAAGAATCACATCAGGGTCGGCACGTAGAAAGGCCCGTAATGCTGCAGGAAAGTCAAACCCGGCCTTGGGATCCATCTGACACTGCTGAAGACCCGGCTGGGTAATCTCAACAGGATCCTCAGCAGTCCAGATCTTCTTGTCAGGCGTGTTGATTCTTCCCAAGTAGGCATGCAGTGTCGTGGTTTTACCAGAACCCGTAGGCCCCACCACCATGAAAATACCGTAGGGAATCTGAATCAAACGCTCCGATTCCTGATAGTTGTACGGAGACAGATTGAGCTTCTCAAAAGGCAGAGCCCCGCCGGAAGCCAACACACGCAGCACCGCCCCTTCACCAAACACCGTCGGCAGTGTCGCGACACGAAGCTCAAGAGGTTTACCGCGGATCTTGACCACGATCTTACCGTCCTGAGGACGTCTCCGTTCGGCGATATCGAGACGTGCCATGATCTTGATGCGCGAAAGCACTGCCCGGATATGGGTGGAAGGAACCTCCAGCGCCTCCTTGCATGAACCATCGATTCTCAATCGCACCTTGGAGGAGAGCTTGCCTTTGCCGGGTTCAATGTGAATATCCGATGCACCAGCCCGAGCCGCATCGATGATCAGACGGTTGACCAGCTGGATAACCGTACTCTCATTCTCATTAACCTCACCCGCTTCAACCCCTTCATCAAGCTGTTCGTCTTCAACATTCTCATCTTCCAGTTTTCCTGCAAGACCGTGCAGGTAGGACGAAACCGGACCACCGCCCAGATACTGGAGGACATCTTCTTCAAAGCCGATCCGAAACACATATTTCTTAGCAGGGAGTGCGCGCTGGATCTCCATCTGGCGGTTCATATCGCTGGGATCATCAATGAGGATCACCAGTTCATCATCAAGATCACCGGCAATGGGCACCCAACGTTGACGTCGAAGATAGGAGAGGTTGAGCTTTTTTAGAAGGTGTTTGGGCAGCTCGATCTTAGGATCGTAGCGCATGAACGGGATCTGATAATAACTCTCCAGCGAAGCGGCAACCATCTCGGGAGGAATCTTCATCTCCGAGACCAGAAGGTAGGTCATGGTCACCCCCTCCTTCTTGATCCGCTTGGCGAACGCATCCAGCTTTTCCTGATCGATCAGCCCCCGCTTAATCAGGTACTCATGCGGTCCACTGGTTCCTTCGAACTCATCGTGGAACTTCTCTCCGAGAAGCTGAGCCATAATCTTGGCGTACTTCTCATCCTCATCGGTGAAGGCACCGCCACCCACTTTGTTGATCAGCTGAAGAACCCCCAACATCGGGGCACCATCCTTCACCTTGATGGGAACGGCCATCATTGAACTGGTGGTAAATCCCGAGCGCTGATCAAAGCTGCTGTTGAAACGCAATTGAGGATGAATCTTCTGTAACGCATCCGCATCATAGGCGTCGTCTATACGCACCGGTTTCTGGCTGAGAGCGGCATATCCTGCGATTGAGGAGTTGCTGAGGGAGAGCCGGATCTCGTGGAGCTCTTGCCCGGTTTTGAATTTGGCAATGATCTCCTGGCCATCACGGGCATTCTGGTAGACCGTCAGCCGAGAAGCCTGGAGAAACTCCAACATCGTCTCTTCGACTTCAGGAAGAAGCTCGGCAAAGGCAATGGCCCCCTTGATGCGAGCATAGAGCCGATTGAACAGGAGTTTCTTATGACCGATAAGGCCCACATCCGGCGGCAGACCATCTTTTCCCTTGAGAGCCTCTTGACCCATGCTGTTCATACTCCTGAATGCTGTTCAATGAGACAGGATAACGTACGTATTCGGCAACAGAATATATGATCGAAACAGTAAGTTTATCGCGATAGTGCATGATTTGGAAGCGATTTGAACATCTCGATGCACTACTCAGTCTTCTCAATGACCACAAATGCCATCGCTCGCCCATCATCGTCGGAAAGACTCAGATGAATCGTCCCTCCCCCCATGGCTTCCAGGTAACGACACGCTGTTCCATGGAGTTTAATGGACGGTTTTCCTGATGCGTTGTTGCTTACCTGAATGTCAGTGAACCAGATTCCATCTCTCATCCCGGTTCCCAACGCTTTTACCAACGCCTCTTTGGCAGCAAAACGCTTGGCCAGACAGGGAGAGGGGTTTTGCATTGTTTGGCAGTGACTGATCTCAGATGCAGTATAGATGCGGTGCAGAAACTTCTCGCCCCACCGCTCTGTTGCCTGACGAATACGCTCAACTGCAACGATATCTGTTCCAATTCCCTGGATCATGGACGACTCCGCCCCTCTCAATCAGGTGCGGCTTCACGCATCAACCGCTTCATATCCCGCACCGCTTTTTCCATACCATCATAGAGGGCACGTGCCATAATTGCATGACCGATATTGAGTTCATGCAGTCCACCGATTGCCGCAAGATCCTGAACATTGTGATAGTGAAGACCGTGTCCGGCATTGACGATCAGCCCATGATTGATGGCATGACCGACTGCGCGACGAATCGCCTCCAACTCCTCCTTGCGATCCTGCGGTGTCAATGCATCAGCATAACGCCCAGTATGCAGCTCAACGACAGGAGCACCCACGGAGGCTGACAGGGCAATCTGTTCTGGATCAGGATCGATAAACAGAGAAACCTGGATTCCCGACGCCTTCAAAGCTGCAATCACCTCTTTTAGACGTGATGCATTGCCTTTGACATCCAGCCCCCCTTCCGTCGTCAACTCCTGACGCTTTTCCGGAACCAGGCAACAGTCTGCCGGACGCCACTCCTGCGCCAGAGCGACCATCTCATCGGTCGCCGCCATTTCGAGGTTAACCTTCGTTTGCGCCATCTCCATCAGAAGACGCACATCCCTATCCTGAATATGGCGCCGATCTTCACGCAGGTGAACAGTGATGCTGTCGGCTCCACTCCTCTCTGCCAACAGAGCGGCATCGACAGGATCGGGATAGTGTCCCCCACGTGCCTGACGAACCGTTGCCACATGGTCGACATTGACACCCAACATAATCATGATTCACGTCTCCTGGACTCTAAAAGGCTTTTCAGTACACCAGCATATTGATCCTTAATCCGCGCTCTTACCGCACCGTTCAACACTACATGAAACAGGCTCATTGTATCCATTATTTAGATGAACCGTCTCCGGCCTCCTCCTCAAGTGTTTCTTCAGACTCATCGTCAGTGTCCAAACTGTCAAAAAACGCTTTTGACCGATTCACAATCTCAGCAGGCACATTAAAGATGTCTCGTAAAATGCCAGGAGCCAGACTGTCAACAGGTCGAATGCGAACCTTTGGCTCCGCCAACGCACCAACAACATCAAAGGTAGTCTCAAAGAGCGCTTCACGACTGCCGCCCACGAGTTTCCCCAACAAAGGCACACCTCGGAGGATCTGATCCAATGTCTGGAGAGGTCGGACACCAACGAGTGCATCAACCTTGTTGCCCGGGAAATCGAGTGTTCCGGAGAGAATCACCTCCATGGACGGCCCTTCAAGCTGGAATCTCTCCGCTCTCAGTACGCTCTTCTCTACGGAAAAGAAGCCTTGGAACCGTTTGTAGAAGAATCCCTCGCCCTCAAGATCCGGCCGGTCTCCGATCAGTAGTTTTGGAAGATCAGGAAGAGAGAGCAGACCCAGCACTTTCGAGAGTGTTTGAAAGCGGTGGATAAATCCATTT
>JADGBX010000012.1 GCA_015231265.1 Magnetococcales bacterium
ACCTTTACCAGCATCAAAGTGACCGGTCAGCCGGTCTTCTGTATGAACCGGACCGATCTGGAGGGGGTGACCCTGCGTAAAGAGGTATTCGAACAGCCGGGATCGGGTGTGCGCCGAGAGTTGATTCTTGCCGGGAATGTTCCGGTCGGCGTGACGTCGAACGGAGAGTGGGGCGATCTGGGTCGGCTCTATCAAAGGATCGTCGAAGCGCGGGGTCTGGCCTTCTGGCGCCTGAGTCTGTTCCGGCGGGAGGGGGAGCTGTGGCTGGCACGTAAAGAGCAGGGCGATGCCCCGGAGAGTGTGGTCTGCAACTGTGCCGGTGTGACCAGAGCCGCATTGGACGAAGCGGTCGAGTCCGGAGCCGGAACCGTGGATCAACTGGCCGGTCGAACCGGCGCCTCCCGCATCTGTGGAGCCTGTGCCCCACGTCTGGTGGAACTGGTTGGGGAGTCCGACACGCTGCCCGCCGAACTGATTGAATCGATCCCGGTGACGGAGAGTGTCCGGACCTTTCGTTTCAAGCCGGTGGGGGAAGGGGTTCGGGCCAGTCAGCCCGGGCAGCATGTGGCGCTGGAGGCGAAAATCGATGGCGAGTGGATTCGACGCTCCTATACCCTGACCTCGCCCGCCAACGGGTCGGATACCTATGAGGTGAGTGTCAAACGGGAGCCGGATGGAGTCTTCTCATCGTGGCTGCATGATCGGTTCGGGAGTGGGGATGACCTGCGAATCTCCCACCCCAAGGGGGAGTACTATCTGCGCGAGGATGAACCGGGTCCGATCATCTTTCTGGCAGCGGGTATCGGGATCACCCCGGCGCTAGCCATGGCACGGACGCTTCAAGCTGAGGGTGATTCGAGAACACTGCGTATCTATTACTCGGCAACCACCCGGGAGACGGCCCCCTTTGCGGAAGAGTTACAGACCATTGCCGATGCGACCCCCAACATCTCACTGATTCTGCGCGAGACGGGCCGTGAAGGGCGCATGACCCCGGCGGATGTGGCCGAAATCGCCGAACGCCACCCCGGAGCCCTCTATTTTCTCTGTGGACCCGAACGCTATCTGGAGTCGATGCAGGCGCATCTGGACGTCGCAGGTGTGCCGGGCGGATCGATCTCGGTGGAGGCATTCACACCGGGCAAGCCTTCCGAGCGACCGCGACCGGGTCTGCTCACCAGATTGTTGACCTGGGGGTCGGGGTTGATCATCACACTGTTGGTGATGGCCGGGCTTGCTCCCCCGCTCGGTGGCCCCGATTCGGTCAACGCCGGCGTTCTCTCAGCCCGACTCTGGACCGAATCGCTCTATCAGAGCTATTCCGGCTATGCCATACTTTGTGTGGTGGGGCTTGGGCTTGCATTCATTCCGCAGAAACGTTTTCGCATCTTCAAGAGCAGCAAAGCAGGATGGTTGAAGCTCCTGCACATCATCACGGGACTGCTTGCCGTTGCCCTGTTGAGCGTGCACACGGGACTGGCCAAGGGGAGTCATCTGAATCTGGTGCTGTGGCTGCTCTTTTCGGGCTCGATGCTATTGGGGAGTCTGGCCATGGTGTTTGCGAGTGCCTGGTGGCTGGAGCCTGGTGAACGGGTGCAGAAAACCCGGAATCTGCTGAATCATCTCCATATTTATATTTCATGGCCTCTACCGGCTCTGATCGCGATCCATGTGCTATCGGTCCATCTCTTCTAACGTGTCAATTTCGGATACATCGTCATGGATGTGATCATCGTATGGATCGCCAAGCGATGGAGCAAGCTGCTGCTGTGGCTGGGGTGGATGGTGCTGACGGCTGCCATCGTCGGGCTCTATCTGCCCGCGATTCAGGGTAAGAACATCAATGATCTCCAGTCCCTGCAACCCGACAGCGCCAGTTACGGCCACCATCAGATCATCGAGCAGTGCGATCTGTGCCATGTGCCCGGTGGAGAGATCAAGGAGAAGGCGTGCCAGGGGTGTCATAAGGCGGAGTTGAAACGGGGCAAGGACTCGCATGCAGTACGGAAATTCCTCGATCCCCGTAATGCCAGCCGACTAGAGAAGATCGACGTCCGTAAATGCTCAATGTGTCATAGCGAACATCGGCCTGGCGTTCTGGATAAAGGGGGCGTCAGCATCGCCAACGACTCCTGCATCCACTGTCACGATGCCATAGCCCAGGAGCGTCCGACCCACAAGAGCATCGGCTTCGACCGGTGCGTTGACTGCCACAACTATCACGATAATCGGGCGTTGCATGAGAAGTTCCTGGCCAAGCATCTGGATGAACCCGACACTCGTTCCGAGGCGACCGTCCCCGATCGTAACTATCTGGAGCTGTTCAAGAAGAGCTTTGGTCGCAAACGGGATATCTCGGAGCTGAACGCCGAGGATGCCGACCAACCAGCCGAATTAAAAGATGTGCAAGCGTCCATCGAAGAGTGGGCTCGGAGTCGCCACGCCGCAGCCGGAGTCAACTGTTCCGACTGTCATAGCAGCTCGAAGAAACGGTCCCGCACCAAGAGCACGACGCCGATGGATGCTGCGAAATGGGTCGCGCAACCGGAGAGAACGGTGTGTCGGAGTTGCCACCGCAGCCAGGTCAAAGGTTTTCTTACCAGTCACCACGGGATGCGCAACGCCGTCGAGGGAATGTCGCCTCTGACACCGGAGCAGGCGGTTCTGCCCATGAAGTCCGAACGCCATGGCGAGGAGATCGACTGTGCAACCTGTCATGATGCCCATGGCCGCATCACACCAGAGATCGGTGTTGATACCTGTCTGACCTGCCATGATGATGACCACAGTCGCGCCTATCTTGCCTCCCCCCACGGTAGGCTTTGGTCGCAGGAGCAGGCCGGTCAGGGGGCTCCGGGAACCGGCGTCACCTGTGCCACCTGTCACTTTCCACGGGTGCCACAGCGGAAACGGCGGGGCGTGGTGCACAATCTGGTGCAGCACAACCCCAGCGGGACGCTACGTCCCTGGTCGAAGATGGTGCGTGAGGTGTGCCTGGAGTGCCACGGGCTCGGTTTCAGCATGAATGCATTGTTCGATCAACAGCTGGCTGCGGACAACTTCAACAGGGCACCCGGCTCTGTTCAGAAGAGTCTTGATCTACTCAAGCAGAAACAGAATCAGAAACGATAAAGGAGACTATCAATGAAAAAACAGATAAAAACCAAAGGGAAACTCATCGCTCCTGCCGTCGGAATAGCGTTGATGGCGCTGCCTACCGCTGCCTATGCCTTCGATGTGCCGGTCAAGAGCATGGCCGATGCGCTCTATCTGGTTCTCAAGTCGGACAGGACCGCCTACACAAAGCTGGTGGTCAACCGTCTGGCCAACGAAGAGAAGGTGATCGACGCCAGTGAACAGTGGGAAGAGGATGCCGCGCTGCCGCTGCCTGCTCAGATGTTCCGAGCCGGGGCCGAGATGACCCTGGAGGAGAGTGATGGCAAGTTCAGCTACTCCCTGCTCTCTCTCTGGCCCATCAACAGCCAGAATGCAGCCAGAACCAAAGGCGAGAAGGACGGGCTCAAGTTCGTCTTCGATAATCCCGGCAAGAACTACTACACCACCGAAACCCTGGGCGGAAAAACCTACTATACCGCCGTCTACCCGGATAATGCGGTGGTGGATGCCTGTGTTTCGTGCCACAACGGCCACGATGACAGCCCCAAAAAGGACTTCAAACTCGGGGATAACATGGGGGCCGTGGTCATCCGTATCGCCAAATAGGGTTCGTTAGGGCGTGTGGTGGTTCCGGTGTTCAGAGTGTTCCGATTCGAGAGATCCACCATGCGCCATACGCCCAGGGTGTGCGGTGATCCACCGTCATCCAGAGTGTGGCGGGTCCGGTGTTGATGGTGGCGGAAGAATCTATCATCTTCAACCGGATCGCCCACGCTCCCGGTCTCTTCTCCCTGTTCAAATCACACCCTTCATCCATAGCCGGGGAGATCGACACGATCTGCACGGCCGGGAGGGGGGTGGCGTTGATTTGTGAGCTCTTCAACGCAAGGTGTCCGCTTCGGCCCGGACGCAGTGCCTCCTGCATCGGTTTAGAGATCGGTGCCATCAGGCAAAGAGTGTTGCTCTCGGAGCCGAGCACTTCCCCCTCCAGCGTCTTCCGCACCGGAATCCGCACCGCTCCGTTCCAGATCCAGAGTGCCATCAGCGTGACGGCCAGCATCAGCCATGCCAGTCGTCTGCGCGGTGGGTAGAGCAGCTCCGGGGTTGAACTGTCGCCGTGAACACCGACGAACACCTCCACCGCCTGCGGGCGGAACAGGTTTTTTCGGCGTGGTTTCATGGTGTCGTCTCCATGCGACTGCCGGCGGTGAACTCTGCCGGGGTTCCCGACCAGACGATACGGCCCGCCTCCATGGCGAAGACCTGGTCGGCTTCGGCGATGGCACTGGCTCTGTGGCTGACGACGATGCAGGCGATACCCAGATTCCTGAGATTGGCGAAGAGATCCGCCTGCATGGCCTCCGGCAGGGCGTTGGTGGCCTCATCCAGGATCAGAAGTTTGGGTTTTCGAAGCAGGCGGCGGGCGATGAGCAGACGCTGTTTCTGGCCGGTGGAGACCCGCTCCGTATCGAGCAGGGTCTGAATCCCCATGGGCATGGCATCGATATCCTGCTCCAGCATGGCCAACCGGGCCGCGTTACGAATTCTAGCCAGGGAGTGGGCGCTGTGACCGCCGATGTGGCCCCGGATCGACTGGGTGTGATCCAGTCGGTCATCCTGAAGCACGGCGCCCACCGTCTCACGCCAGGCGGCAAGATCGCAGGACGAATGGTCAAGACCATCGCGCAGGATCTCTCCGCCATCTGGTTGATAGAAACCCAACAACAGACGCAACAGCGTTGACTTGCCACTGCCGGACGGCCCGGTGAGGGTGATGATGCGTCCCGGTTCGAGCCGGAGTGAGAGATCGTCCAGGGCTGGGCGGCTGTGACCCGGATAGGTGAACGATAGATCGTGTAGCTCAAGGGGGGGGGGGTCGGGGGGGGGCGGTGGTTGCGTCTTTGGAAGCGGTTCGGTGGGGGCCTCGACCAGGGGGGTGAGGCGTTGCAGGATCGGGGCGCAGCGCCCGAGATCGTGCAGCCCCCGAGCAAGCCCCTTGAAAGGGAACAGCGCGCTCCAGAATCCCACAATCCCGAAGAGACGGTGTGTCGGCTCCAACTCCGGAAAGAGGGTGGCCAGCGTCACGGAGAATCCACCCAGCGCCAACCATGGGTAGAGATCGATGAAAGCATCGGTCAACCGATCCATGTGTTGCAATCGATGCTCCAGTTTCAGAATCGATGTTTGTTTGCGTTGCCAGGCATCGAGGGCGGTATGGGCGCGGTCCATCTGCCGCAGACGGGGGGCACCCTTCAGAAGGTGATAGAGAAAGTAGACCGCATCCAACCGCTGATTGAGGAGATCGGGCATTCTGGATTCATGCCATCGGCTCAACAGCACAGGGAGCAGGATCAACGGCAGCACCCACCCCAGGGCGACCCCGGCTGATTCCGGTGAGACCAGAGCGATCATGGTCAGAACCGACACGCCCACCACGCCGTCCAGAAGATGCCTGAAAGTGCCGTGGCGGAGCTGTTCGAAGAGCTGCCGGATGGCGTGGAAACTGCGCGTGACCTGCTGCGGGCCGAGATCACTCAGGGTGAGCGGCTGGATACGCATTACATGGTGAAGAATGGCACTGGTGGCGGAACTCTCCAGCCGTCCATGAAGCCGATGCAGCGACACCAGACGCAACCACTCCCCCGTGCCAAGCATCATGAGCATAACCACGACGCCACCTGGCAGCAGATACCGGTAGGAGTCATCGGCAAAGGGTAGGATGGTGGTGAACAGCACGGTTCCGGCCAGTGGCAACGTGCACCAGGCAATCGCCACCATCAGTGTCGTCATGAGGGCTGAAAGAGTTTCCCGCAGGATACGTGTCGGGGCGTGGAGCAGGAACGTCCATGGCGAGCGCGGGCGGTTCGTGTCGCATCGCGGGTGGAGTGTGTAGAGACGATCCGACAGAGCCGGGGGGTGGCTTGCGTCAAGCCGGGTGCGGGAGCCGGTTCTCGGATCAACGATGACGTAGTCTCCCGTGAGATTCGGAACGATCGCCACGGGCCGATGCCCATCCTCGGCACGGGTGAAGGCGAGGAGCGGTCCGTGATCCCGCCGCCACCAGCGACCGACCTGAAAACGCACTGGGCGGATGGGGATACGGTTGTGTAGGGCCAAGGCGTAGAGTCCTCGTTCGTGCGCGTCCTCTCCCGAGTTCGGCAGAGGTGTGGGTAGCTCCTGGATGTCAGTTGCACCGATGCTTTTTGCCACCAATCGGAATGCCGACAGCAACGCCTCTGTTTGGTCTTTCGGTGGTGGGGACGGCTTTGGTGGCGGCTCTTCGGAGCCGAAGGGGGTGTGTTCCTGAGTGGATGGCGATTGAGGGGTGATCGGTGTTGCATTTTCCGGCTCATGGACAAGTCGGCCCGCCACCAGATGCACGATCCGGTCGCAGGCGGCCAGAGTGCTCTCTCGGTGGCTCACCATGATCAGGGTGATGCCGTGCTGTTTGAGGTTGTTTCGGAGCCGCTGTTCCAGCGGCTGATCCAGCCCGTCGGTCGCCTCATCCAGCACCAGAATTTCCGGCTTGCCCAGCAGCACTCGGGCGATCTCCAGGCGTTGGCGCTGACCGCCGCTGAAGTTGGCGCCGTGGGGAGCGACCGGGGTGTCCAGTCCTTGGGGCAGGGCGGCGATGGTGTCGTCCAGACAGGCATCCCGGATGGCTCGGGCCAGATCCGCCTCGGTGAGATCCTCACGCCACAACAGCAGATTGATCCGCACACTGCCCGGCAGAAAGAGCGGCTGTTTATCCACCCAACCGATCTCCCGGTTTCGTTGTGCCCGGCTCATCTCCGTGAGCGGTCGTCCTCGGAACTGAACCTGACCGTGCCACGGCTGATGGAGTCCGACCAGCATCCTGGCCAGAGTCGATTTTCCACCTCCGGACGGGCCGGTCAGCCCGATCTGCTCACCGGGCCGGATGGTGAGGGAGATGTCGGAGAGCAGAGGGGGTTTGGCAGGGGTGAAACCGAACCGGAGACCGCTGGCGCTGAGAATCGGTTGGGATGCGTCCTCAAGGGGGCGTGGCGGGTTCCGGGTGGTATCCGGTTCCGGGATCTGGTCCCAGAGATCCTCCAGAGGGGGAAGCATCCGGTCGAGACGGTCCATGAGACCGTACAGCCCGGCCAGCCGCTGAATCGGCGCGTGCAGGGTGCCGATCAGGCAGAGCATGGAGAGGAGGGTTCCGATGCTCGGCCTGCCATCACTCAATCCGGCCTGAGCGATCATCAGAATGGCCCACCCACCCAGGATCGGCAGCAGAGCGGGCAGCAGTTGGGCGCCGGATCGATAGATCCCGGCACTCTGGCGCCCCTTCAGACCGTTGGCAAAGGCGCCCATGGTGCCGATGAAGAACTCCGTCGTGCCGTTGCCGGTCTTGAAGAACTCGAAATTCTCCATGGCAAAGGCCATTTTCGACCAGAGCAGATCGTCGTGCTGGAGGGTGGGGCGATGCTTCTCACCGCCGATCCGGTCGAGTCTCTTGAGCAGAATCAGGATCACCACCATCCCGATCAGAGCCACCGCACCCGTCATGGGGTGCAGAACGAGCAGCAGTACCATTGGCAGCAGTATGCCGACGGTATTGAAGAGCGCAGGTAACAGCTCCTGAAAGAGGGTGTGGGCAATGGTCTCCTGGGCGTAGACACGGCTGTGCAGAATGGAGGGAATGCGATAGTGAAAGAAGCTCTCCGGCAGGGTGAGCATGTGCCGCACAAGCCCCGGCAGTGTGCGGCGGCGATTCTCGAAGGCAAGTCGTGCGAACAGCACCCGACCCGTCATCGACAGCACTCCGTACAGCAGCACCATAACGACGGTGAGCGTCAGAAGTTGGGACGGGGAGAAGGGTTCCCAGAGGGTAGTGGTGGAGGTGCCGGTGAGCCACCGCTCCCCCAGCTCTCCCAACAGCAGGGCCGACACCAGCAGCGGAACGCTCTTCATACCCTCGCTCAGGGCGGCCAGTGCCAAGGGTGTGGATGGGGTATCGGCAAGGGTGCGGCGGATGCGCATCCAGCGGCTGACCGGGCGTCCACCCGGCTGGAAGGTGTCTCCCGGTTCGAAGACCAATGCAATTCCCGTGAACCCCTCGTTGAACCGCTCCAGCGGCATGCAGTAGCGCCCACAGGCAGGATCGTTGAGCCACACCCCGGCATCGTTGATTTGCTCCACCACGACGAAGTGGATGAAGTTCATGTGCACGAGCAGGGGCAAGCCCAGAGATTCCAGGGTCTCGGGTTCCCGGCGCAGAACGCGGGCGTTCAGGCCGTAGTGTTGGGCGACGCGGAGCAGATCGGCGGCGTTGGTGCAGTCGCGGTCGACACCGGAGATCCGGCGCAGAGCTTCCAGTGTCACATGGCGACCGTGGTGGGCGAGAATCATCGCCATGGCCGCCAGACCGCACTCAGTGGATTGAGTCTGGTAGCAGGTCGCGGGCGAGGGGGACGCCATCACCCCCGGCCCAGAATCCGCAACATCCGGTCGAAGCGATCCCCGGCGATGGCGATGGTGTCGAGCAGATTCTCGTCCAGCTCGTCCTCCAGGATCTCATCGGAGTCGAGATCGGTCTCCTCGCCGTAGCCCATGCGCTTGACGGTGCCCCGCAGCCGATCGGCCAGAAAGACCGCCAGTGCTTTGTAGAACCGCCCCGCGAATCCCGGATCGGAGACGAAGCGCTGCTCCAGGTCCGATTTGGCCATCTCCAGAACCTTGACATCGTCCAGGGTTGAAACGGTCGCGGAAGCGGGGGCACCATCGACGAACGACATCTCTCCCAGCATCTCACCCGAGCCGAGCCGGGCAACCTCGCCGATCCCCTCCACCGATACCTGCATGTGGCCTTCGAGCACGATGTAGACCATGTCCAAGTGGTCGCCTTCCCGGATGAGATCGCTGCCCTGGGCAAGGGTCCGTGTCGTGCCGATCCGGGCCATCCACGACACATCCTCATCATTGAGCAGGCCGAATATGTAGAGTACCTTCCGCATGGTTTATCCCCTTCTCTAACGAGTGTCGATCCATCCGTTCCGGTCAATCGGAGCGGGAGACCATCTGACGTTTTGCCAGTTCTGCGAATGGGCCGTTGTTGGCCATGAGTGTGTCATAATCGCCGCTCTCGACGATCCGACCCTTTTCCACCACCAGAATTCGATCAGCATGGACGATGGTGCTGAGGCGGTGGGCGATCACCACCCGGGTGATGTCCAGACTCTTGACGCTCTCCATCACCACGGCCTGGGTGGTGTTGTCCAGGGCGCTGGTTGCCTCGTCCAGCAGCAGAATCGCCGGTCGGTTGGCCAGGGCTTTGGCCAGCAGCAGCCGTTGACGCTGACCGCCCGAGAGGGTGCCGCCCCCCTCCTGCAACACGGTATGGAGTCCCATGGGCATGGCGGCGATATCTTCGGCCAACCCCACCTGACGGGCGATGTGCATCACCTGTTCGTGGTCCATGGATTCGGAACCGGCGATGTTGTTGAAGAGCGAACCGGAGGCGATGCGCCCATTCTGCAGAACCACACCGATCTGACGGCGCAGTCCGTCCGGGTCGATGCTGCCCAGGGGCGTGCCGTCGAAGAACACCTCCCCCTGTTCCGGCGTGTCGAACCCCAGCATCAGCCGCATGATGGTCGATTTGCCGCTGCCCGACCCACCGACGATGGCCACCATCTCCCCCGGTTCGATGGTCAGTGAGAGACCATCCAGTACGGGCGGGCCGTGAGCAGTGTAGCGGAATGCCACCGAGTTGAAGCTGATCCCCCCTTTGAGGCGACCCGGTGGATGCCGGAGCGGGCTGGTTTCCGGTTCGGCATCCAGAATCGGGCGGAATCGTTCATAGAGCGGAACCACGGCCAGCGCTTCGGTTACGGCCAGGGTCATGCCGGTCATGGCCTGGATGAACTGCCCGAAGGCGGCGTTGAAGGCGAGAAAGGAGCCGGTGGAGAAGGGTTCCGGTGGTCCGTCTCCGCTGCCGGTGAGATCGGGGGAGGCGTTGGTCAGAGCGTGGAGTCGCATGTCGTCGGTGGCGCTGTCCAACACCCAGATCACGCCGATGAAGATCAGCAGATTGGCCATCAGCGGCACCGTGGCGTGGAACAGCTCCTGGACGTTGGCGTAGCGCTGGGCGGCGACAAAGCGCGCCTTCTGTTGCCGGTAGCGGTCGGCCCAGGTTCCCAGAGCGCGTGATTGTGCTCCGGCGGCGCGCAGTTTGCCGATGCCGACGATGTACTGCAAAACCAACCCCTCCACCTCGCCCTGGTGGCGGATGTGCTCCCGCTCGTAGTGGAGTTGCTTGATGGCCAGAAGCGCGGTGATGGTGAGCACCGTCAGGACGATGGCGATCCCGATCAGCGCCAGTTGCCAACTGTAGTAGAACATCAGTCCCAGGCTGACGAAGGAGAAGAGAAAGGCGAACAGGGCCGTGGTTACGGTTCTGGAGAGGGTCTCGCGGATGGTCTGAATGCCTAGGGTGCGGTCGGCCAGATCCCCCGATGTAAAGCGACGAAAGAAGGCGGCAGGCAGCCTCAGCAGTCGGTCGAACACCGCCGCCTGGAGGTTCCAGTCGGCCCGGCCCTCCAGCCGCAGCATGGCGAACCCCTTGGCCGCTTCGAACCCGGCGGCTCCGAACGCCGCCACCACAAGGGCTGCGATCAACTGGCCGTGTTGAAAGAGATCGGAACCGGGAATGATCTTCTCGATCAAAAGGCCGGTGGCCACCGGAGTCAGCAGTCCCAGCAGCGCCACCGCCACCCCCAGAATCATCATGCGCAGGGCGTCGGAGCCGCTCCCCTTCAAGGTGAATCCCAGCACGCCCAGGAAGGATGGTGGATGGTGGGGCAGGGGACGGTAGAGAGTCAGCGCTTTGGGATCAATCTCGCGGGCACTGGTGTCGTCGATGATGTGCCGACTGCCTTGGCTCGGATCGACGGCCACATAGCCGCCCCGTTTGCTGTCCGGCAGCAGGGCGAGGGGCGTGCCATCCGTGGTGTAGCCCAGCAGCGGCCCGTTCTCGCGTCGAAACCAGTCGTCCCGCAGCAGCACCCAACGACTGCGCAGACGGGAGGTCTGCATGATCTCTTCCAGATCGGGTTTCCGGGTGTGGACCGGCAAGGTGATGGTCTCACCCAGGGCGTCGGCCACCAGGCGACAGGTATCCACCAACGGGGTCTCCCGCCGGGGTGAAACAACCTCGCTCGGTTGATCGGGCCGGACCGTCTCGGCCAGGCCGGTCAGACCGTGGGAGAGCTGTTCCGAGTCCTGTCGCCAGCGGCTCTGCAAGCGGCGGTGGCGCTCCTGGATGCGGTGAGCCAGAAACCCACCCAGCCGATTGGCGGCGATGGCGCAGAATCCCTCCACCGCTTCCCATAACCTGTCCGAGTGGAGCAGATCCTTGCTGCTCTCGACCGTGAGCGAGGTTGGTTGGTCCCGTAGAGGTTCCAGCCAGCTCTCGGCGGACATAGGACGCAGGCCCGGTTCCGCCTCGGCACCCAGAAAGGCGGCCTGACCGCGCTCTACACGACACCAGAACAGCCCCCGAGCCGGGCCGGCCAGGCGGAGTCCGGGGTTCAGGGTGATGGTCCCGTCAGCAGGGGTGGCCCGTTCCGAATAGGTGAGATCGAGGGGATTCTGAGCCGCTGTCAGGGCCAGGATCCAGCGCTCCACCAGATCAACGGTCACCTGGGGAGGCAACAACTCCAAGGTGTGCGGATCATGCACCAGCAGAAGCTCCACATCGAGACCGCCACTGAGGATCACCCGCGCCGTACCATTCTGGGTCGGAACTGGCGGTAGTGGCGTCAGCAACCCCCCGGCCTCGACCTGAAACAGCAGGTGGCGGCGTCCTACATCCGACTCGTCCTCTCCGACCGATTCACGGGCAAAGAGATTGACCGATCCACGCAGGACGATGGCCACGCATCCCGTTTGGTTCAGATCGAACACGGTATCACCACCGAGATCCAGACGCTGGATCCGGTCACCATCCACTCGTGTAAGGAGGGGGTCGAGTCGTGCATGCAGCGGTGTGGTCATGATTCCATCGTCTCTTCCGTTCCGTACTACAGAGAAGTGACCAGCGTGGTATACGCGCCCTCTTTGGCCATCAGTTCCTCATGGCGTCCCCGCTCGACGATCCGACCCTTGTCGAGCACGATGATCTCATCGCAATCTCGGATGGTGGAGAGCCGGTGGGCGATGATCACGCAGGCCATGCCGCGCGTGCGGATTGCGCTATCAATCCGCTGTTCCGTCACCGGGTCCAGCGCCGCTGTCGCCTCATCCAAGATCAACACCGCCGGATGGTTGGCCAGCGCTCGGGCGATCTCCAACCGTTGTCGCTCGCCACCGCTGAAGTTCATGCCCCCCTCTTCCACATGGCACTCCAACGCCTTGAACCGCCGACTCACCACATCCAGAACCTGGGCATCGGCCAGGGCTTTGGTGAGTACGTCATCGGGAACGGTGGCGTCCCAGAGGGTGAGATTGTTGCGTAGCGTTCCTTCGAACAGAAACAGATCCTGATCCACATACCCCACCGACGCCGTCAGTAGCCGGGGCGGAATCTCGGTGATGGGGCGGCCATCCAGCAGAATCTCGCCCGCGTCCGGCTCCAGCAGGCGGCACATCAGCCGCCCAAGGGTGGACTTGCCACTGCCCGACCCACCCACCAGAGCGATTCGGGTGCCCGGTTTCAGCGAGATGGAGCAGTCACGGATCAAAGGGGGGGCCAGCGGACTGTATCCGAAGGTGACGTCACGCAGCTCCAGGTGGCCGTGAACGTGGGCAATCCCCGCCTGGTCCGTGCTCCGGTCATCGGTCGGGATGTCGGGTACGGGGTAGTTGAAAACATCCGACAACCGGGTGAGAAGACCTTTGATGGTCTGGAGATCCCCGGCCAGGGCCACCAGCAGCGTGATGGGCGCGGCGAACCCGGCCATCAGGGTCTGGAACGCCACCAGATCGCCGATGGTCAGCGCTCCCTCCATCACCCGCAGCCCGCCGATTCCCAGCACTGCCACGTTGCTCAACGCCGTCAGCAGCAGGGGAATCACCGTCAGCCGGACCGTCTGGGTGCCCAGCTCCTGTTGCGACAACAGGCTTGATGCCTGATACCCGGCCCAGCGTCCGAAGAGCGTGTCACCGGAGCCGGAGGACTTGACGGTCTCGATGGAGCGGATGCCACCGACGGTGGTCCCGCTCAGCTTGCCGAGATCATTGAGCAGACGACTACTCAGATCGGTACGCCGACGCCCCATGCGCCGCACTGCAATGGCGTTCAAGGAGACCAGAACCCAGCCGGTGGCGCCCAGTATCGGGTCGTAGAGCAGCATCAGCAGCCCGAAGAAGAGCACCGAGATCAGATTGAACAGATTGGTTGCCAGTTGGCCGGAGAGGAGTTGGGCGATGCGCTCCCCGGCGGCGATCCGGGTAGCCACGTCCCCGGCCTGGCGCTGGCTGAAGAAGCTCATGGGCAGCCGCAATACCTGCTCCAGAAACCGGCTGGAGAGGGAGACCGCCAGCTTGGTCTCCAGTCGCAGCAGATAGCGCTGTTGCAGCGCCGTCAGCACCCCTCGGACCAGCAGAGTCAGGCCCATGCCGAGACAGAGCGGACGGAACCACTCCTCTTGCTGACCAATGAGAATGTCATCGACGAAGATCTTGGAGAAGAGCGGCACCAGAATTCCCGGCACCACCAGCAGCAGGCTCACCAATGCCACGAACGCCACCGCCATCCGCGAGTGGCGCAGATGGGCGGCCAGCTCCCGCCAGAGCGAGGGGGGGTGTCCGGCCCGCTCGAACGACTCCCCCGGTTCCAGGGCGATGACGATGCCGGTGAAGCTCTCCTCCATCTCCTCCAGGGAGACGGTGCGGGGGCCGCTGATGGGGTCGTTGAGGCAGGCACGCCCCTTGTGGAACCCCTCGAAGACGAGAAAATGGTTGAAGTTCCAGTGGAGAATCGAGGGGGTCGGCAGGGGTGCCAGTTTGTGGATTTCGTTCTTTTTGAAAGCTTTGGCCGAGAGACCGTAGCGTCGGGCGGCTTTGAGGATATTGGTCGCTTTGCTGCCGTCTCGGGAGACGCCGCAGGCCACCCGCAACTCCTCCAGCGATACCCAACGCTTGTGGTGGGCCAGCACGATGGCCAGGGAGGCCGCACCGCACTCCACCGCCTCCATCTGGAGGATGGTCGGCGTCCGGGTCCGTTTGGCCGTCTTCACGCGGTGTTGGCCGATCTTCACTGGTAGATTCCGACGGTTTTGCGCAGGAACGGAATGAACAGCGAGGCAGGGCTCTGCTCCTCCACCGTGATCTCGGCGTTGAGGGTGGTGCCGCTGGCCAGTCGGATGGGCGGACCTTGCCGCGAACTCCAGCGATAGCCGCTGACTGCCCGTTCATCGGCAATCAGATCGACATGCACCGCATACGGCGGCCCTTCACTGGAGAAGACGCCGACCAGAGCCGGATTCTGTAGAACCGAGGTCATCCCTCGGGGCGTCACGGGAAATTCCGACACCTCCCGTACCGTACCGAGCAGGGAGCCGAACTCCTCCTTCTTGATGGTAGCCGGTTCGATCCGCACCGACTGGCCGGGGTGGAGCTTCTTGCCGTCGGCGGTGGGGGCGTAGAGCAGCGCCTGGAGTTCACCACCGGTCCGCTCGATGCTCACCACCGCTTCACCCGCCTGCACCATCGCCCCCGGACCCACCTTGTACTCGATCACCCGTCCATCGATGGGTGCGACGATGGCTCCATCCCGAGCCAGGGCCTTGCGGTGGCGTTCCACCTGGCGCTGGGCGTCGTTCAGATCCTGTTCCAGCCGCGAGCGCTCCTGTTCGTGGTGCAGCTCCAGGTCCAGCTGTTCCGCCTGGATGGTGAGAATCTCATACCGTTTGTCGGCCAGATTCTGCCGGGCATCGCTCAGATCGACTCGGGTCGATTCGTGGGCCTTGCGGGCGACGATTCCCTTTTTGACCTGCTTCTCCTGGGCGCTGACCAGTTTGCTCAGGTAGGCGATGTGTCGGGTGATCTCGGCGATGGACTGCTTCAGGGCGGCGGTTCTTTTCGTGTAGAGGCCCGATTTGAGGTTCCGTTCCCGGCGGAACTCCGCTTCTCTCCGCTTGATGATCGCCTGTTTCTCTCGCACCACGTCGCGGGCATCCCGCAGATGTTCCGACACTTCGGCCTGATCGATGACCGCCACCGTCTGACCTTTTTTGACATCGGCATAGAGCGAGACGGAGAACTCCACAAGCACGCCCGGAGCCTGGGCCATGGCATCCGCCACATGTCCGAAGCGACTCAGGATGATGCCCTGACTCTTCACCGTGGTGGGAATGGCGCCATAGACGCTCCAGACCCCCAGGAACCCCAGTAGACCGGCTACCGTCAACGCCACCACCCAGCCACGGGCATCGGTCACCGACACCAGCCGGTCGAGCTGGTCGGGGGAGGCAAGGCGGTCGAGTGCGGCTTGTCGGAAGAGCTGTTTGTGTGCCTGCATGGCGTCTCCGTTTCCCCATATCCCTCCAGGATCAAACAGGCAACAATCCGGATGAGTACGGGTGCAGCCTTTTGTTGATCATGGTTGCCGAATAGCGTTGGTTGAAATGGTTGGAGGGCACATGTTCATACCCGGAGAGCGTCAAGGCTGTGCTGCGGGCTCGAATCTTGTCGCCGGCATACAGCTCGGAGAACACCTGCCAGAACAGATCGTTCAACCGCTGCGGATTCAGTTGTTTTGGTGAAAAGACCACATGGTTGAGATCATATAGGGACCAGTCGGTATGCAAAAGGCGTCCCTGTTTGTTCATATCTTCAAAGAGTTGTGTGCCGGGCAGCGGTGTCAGCAGCCACAGAATGGGATTGACGGTGGGATGTTTCGAGAAGAAGCGGGCGGTTTCGAGGATGCTCTCCTCCTCATCCTGATCGAAGCCGAGAATCATGCTGGCGATGCCGAGGATACCGTTCTCGGTCAGTGCCCGGAACAGATCGTCATAGCGATCGACGCTGTTGAACCCCTTGCCGGATGCGGTCAACACCTCTTGGGAGAGAGACTCCACCCCGATGAATAGTGAATAACACCCGGCCTTGCGGGCCCGTTCCAACAGCTCCCGTTTGCGATGAATCCGTGTGGTGCACTGGGACATCCAACGAATCGTTTTCTTGCTGTTTGAAGCCACTGCCTGAAACAGCTCCCGAGCATAGGCGGGTTGGATATCTATGGTGTCATCGACGAAGAAGAAGGTGTCGGCGTTGGGCAGGGCGTTGATCTCGTCCAGCACGTGCTCGATGGGCTTGGTGCGGAACCCTTTGTCAAAGAATTCCGTGACCGAACAGAAATCGCACCCCAGCGGACAGCCCCGCGTCGTGTAGATCGGCAGCATCGGCAGGCCGGTGTTGTTGATCATGTAGTGGGAGAAGTCGAAGCCGCTCCAGTCCGGGATCACGGGCCGATTCAAGTCGGGCAGGGAATCGGCTCGATAGGTGGGGTGGAGGCGGTTCTGCTCGGCGTCGTCTAGAACGGTTTCCCACAGCTCCTCCGCCTCGCCCAGCACTACGCTGTCGGCGTGTTTGCCCGCCTCTTCCGGCAGGAAGGTGGCATGCACCCCGCCGATCACCACCCGCACCCCACGGGCCCGGAAGGCATCGGCGATCTGATAGGCGCGACCGATCTGACAGGTCATGGCGGTAATGCCCACCAGATCTACCGGCTGCTCATAGTCGATGGTCTCCACCACATCGTTGAGAATGCGTACTCGATGCTGCTTGGGCGTCAGTGCATGCAGAATGGCCAGCGACAAGGGGGGGAGGTAGGCTTTGCGGAACTTCCGGGGGGTGCCCCGTTCATCCAGGGTGGTGGGGTAGATCAAGAGAATATTCACAAAAAGATCACCCGCTTCCTCTTACCACCCTGAAAGTTTCCAACCGGAGTGTTTCCCGCAACGCGTTGTCGTTCCACATCCGTCAACTCAATCAGTATAGGGAAACATCTCCAATCATCTTGAACTAGCTGACAGAAGTTGGGGTCTCATCTTTTTCTGTGGTTACGGCTCCACCAGCGACCAGTTCCAGCTCCGCCTCGGTCAACTCATCCTCACCGGCAGAGAGCTGGATCAGAGAGGCGATCTCTTTCAACGCAGAATGCGCTTCGTCTTCAGTCAAGGGAGTGCCCTGTTCCTCGGCGATGCTGCGGGCCTTCTGTACGAATGCCTCTGGCTCCTGAATGGAGGAGAGTTGGGCGATGAGTCCGTCATCGGAGCGGATGCGGCTGTAGAGGTCCACCAGTTTCTGGTCCACATTTTGCTTTCTGTATGATTCAACGTTCACCCCGACCGTCAACGCGGCAGCCGGTTGTGTGATGCGATACGTTAACACCGTACAGTAAACATATGAGGAATACGACCTTTCTCAAGTCAGTGGCGGTTTGTAACCAGCCATCAGTCCTGGCCATTTTTTTATGGCAGGCTATCAAACAACCGTGTACATCAATAGCAAGGCGTGTCCTCAGTTAGCTCTTGACGTTCTTATCCAACACAGAGCCGCACTCTCCTACTGCTCCACCAGCGACAAGCTCCAACTCCGCCTCGGTCAACTCATCCTCACCTGCAGAGGCCTGGATCAAGGCGGCGATCTCTTTCAAAGCGGTCCGGGTTTCCTCTTTGGTCAGGGGTGTGCCCTGTTCCTCGGCAATGGTGCGGGCCTGACGTACGAACTCTTCCGGCTCCTGAATGGAGGAGAGTTGGGCGATGAGCCCTTCATCCGTGCGGATGCGGCTGTAGAGGTCCACCAGCTTCTGTTCCATGATCTCTCACTTATGCATGGTCCAATGTGCGATCCCGTTGTTGATACTGCACCCGATTTTGCCACTCTTCCCAACGGTCGATCATAATAAACGCATCTTTCTGTAATCAAGAGCGTGGTGCGTAACACTCTGCCATGGCCACCCTCATTGTGAATTCTCCCCTTCAGGAAATTCAAATTCCGTCTTTTTCGTAGAGGCGACCCCTCCTGAAACCATCTCCAACTCAAAGTCGCTCAACTCATCATTCTCGGAAGCGCCTTGAATCAGTTCTGCCATATTGTTGATCGCATCGGCAATTTCTTGTTTCGTCAGGGAGACACCATGTTGCGTTGCAATCGAAATCACTTCCTTGCCCAATTCGGTCGGATCTTCGATGGTGGCCAGGTTGGAGAGCAGGTCTCCGTCATCTCTTATGGCGGCGTAAAGCTGTACGATTTTATTGTCCATTATAGTTCTCGCAGATCGTTTATGTGTTCAGTTGGCGCGTGTTGGAGCTATTCAAGGAGGGCCGGTTAGAGTGGACATTTCCTACGCAAACAAGTTATCCGTCTCTCATCTTCCAGATTCTAGACCAGCAACACCGGAAAGCGTTAGATGATCCGTCTCAGTGTTTTGTTGATTTGTCTCAAGAGCGCAGAGTCGTCGCATTCAGCGCCTTTCGTGAGCCCCACCTGGGGTCGATGGAGAAGGCAAACGTGCTGACCCGCTCATCCATTAACCGGCGCATGGCGGGATTATCCCCCACGGTCTCATACCAGGAGGTGGTCTCCGGCCCCATCAAGGCACTCTGCCGGTGGCCGGTCTCCAGCATGCCGCCGATCAGCCAGCCCCGGTTACGCAGGGCGGGTTTGACGTATCCGGTGTGGTAGAGCACGCCCTCGACCTGATCGATCTCTTCGCCGATGATCCACCCCACCAGTTCGCCACGACGGCGGATGGCAAACGAGAGATCCGGTACGCAGTGCTGGTCGAACGCCTGTCTCGGGGCCAGCAACGTCTCGACTTCGCCAATGACCACCAGCGCTTCAATGGCGCTGTTATCCTCGGCGGTGCGTTCCAGCCAGGGCGTGGTCTCGAAGCCGTGGCGACGCAGGAAGGGCATCAGTTTCGGCCAGGTCTGCTCCGCCTTCAGATACCAGTTTGCGGGACCGCTCAGGCGTTGAGAGTGGAGTTGGGGTGCCTCCCAGCCGCAGTGTTCCAGGAGGCTTTCCAGGGCCTGTTTCTGTTTGGTCTTGCCGGAGTACTGCACGGTCAGACAGCGACTGCCCTGTTCAAAGGCCACCTGTTCGGCCGCTTTGAGAAGATCCCGGCCCAATCCCCTTCTTCGCCACTGCTTGTGGATGAAGAGACTGAGCAGGCGACGGTGATCTCTCTTTGCGTGATCGTCTGCCGCATCATCTTCTGGTGCAGGGGACGCTGGCGGTTGCTGGTATTGGTGATAGCGTTCCAGTGTGATGGGGTCGAAGAAGGGGGTCTGGGTAAAGGGCCGCCCCATCAACGCCAACCCAATCGGAATACTTCCCGCCATCATGCCCACCGCCTTCACGTCGCGTTCGCCATATTTCGGCTCGGTCAGATAGGGGCGGAAGCGGGGAAAGGTCAAACTCGTGAAACGCGGATCGGGAAGTGCCAGGGTTTGAATGGTCACCGGCAACGTATCGAGCAGGCCGATCAGTGGGTTGGATTGTCTCTCTCTGTTCCGGTTCACGTCGCACCACGCTGTTTTCAGGGGGAGTCATTAGGGATTGATCAAAATCAAGGCGATTACGGCCAACACTCGCTATACTATTAACATCCATATCCATCGCATGATCACCGGAGCACCCTATTGTGGTGCCCGTTGTCCATGTATTGATTCGAATATCGTGAACCGCAGAGCACGACCATGCAACCTCTGGAACACTCCTATTTCACAACCTCCCATCTGAAACAGTCCACCCAGTTCGACGCGTGGCGGGACAGTATTGGCGTCATGTTCGATGTGCGACTGGATACCGCATCGGAAGATTCCGGTTTCCACGCTCTTACTGACAGTTATCTGTTGGACTCCATGATGCTTACCCGCTGTGCCGCAGGCCGGCAGAAGTTCGACCGCAAGAGCGTGCGCATCGCCCGGGACGGCATCGATCACTACATGATCCAACTCTTCGTCAAAGGGCGGGTGGAGATGCGTGTGGCTGGCAAGCAAATGGTCGGTCCCACCCGCTCCATCGTCGGCTTCGATCTGGGGGATACCCTGGACAGTGTCAACACCGATTTCGATCTGCTGAGTGCGTTTATTCCCCGCCGGGAGCTGGCCCCGCTGCTGCGCTATCCGGACAATGTGCCCGGTACCATGGTCGACACGGCACAGGGGGAGGGCAAGCTGCTGGCAGACTTTATGGAGGCGGTGTTCCGGGCCGCGCCGACGCTCTCCCGTGATGCTGGCCCTTCGGTGGCATCCAGTCTGATCCATATGGTGGCAGCGGCGTTGAACCGCTCCCTGGAGGTGTTGGAGGATGCCCCCACGGCGTTGATGCAGTCCCATCTGATCCGGGCCAGGCAGTTCATCGAGGATAACCTGGATCGGGAGGATCTCACGCCAGCGTTGCTTGCGCAGCATCTCGGTGTTTCGCGAGCCACACTCTATCGCACCTTTGAGTCCCATGGTGGCGTTGCCCAGTTCATTCGCCGCCGCCGGTTGAACAGAGCTCTGAAGCATCTGGTTGCACCACCGCCCGGCATCCTGAAACAGCGCATCTCCGACATCGCTTTCAGCACCGGTTTTAACGACTCCGCCCAGTTCAGCCGCCTGTTTCGCAACGCGTTCGGTATCTCGCCCAGCGAAGCACGCCATCAAGCGGATCGGATGTCATCAGCAGACCAGCGGCGAACCTTCCTCAATGACGGCATCAGCGACACGCTCTATGAACAGTGGATTGCCAGAGTTCTTTAAGATGTCGTAACTGTAAACAAGCTGACGTGGCAACACTTTTCCGGTGTCGAGTCCCGAGAGATCATATAAGTGCTTTTGAACTGATCAGACCTGGAGACGGCCAGCGCGGATACGGGCTGAATGTCAACACGCCCTAGATCTTTGATTTTTGCTGATGGTACGATGGGCTTCCAGGGTTCTGATCTTCACCTCCCTGCTTGACAAACCGTTCTTCTGGTTGTTGAGAATGCCAAATAGAGTCAAGAAAGATGGAGTGTATGAGATATCGTGATTGGCAGCCCCGATTCGTGGCAGGATTCTGTTTCATCCTACTTGGCCTACTCACTGTTTCAGAACTCTCTGCAGAGCCCAGAACAACCGAAGCGACTCAAGAGGTAATCAAGGTCGCCTATTGCGAAGATTGTGTTCCTTTCCACTTTAAGGATGCACAAGGCAAAGCCACCGGGATGATCATCGACCTGTGGCGGGCATGGTCCGAGAAAACCGGGCGGCACATTACATTCCTCCCGTACACATGGGACGAGACCTTGAAAAAGGTCGGCGCCGGAGAGGCGGATGTTCATGCCGGTCTGTTCTTCAATGAGGCGCGGGATCGCTATCTGGACTACGGCACACCTCTGACCCGCACCAATGCCCATGTCTTCCTCTATAAACAACTGCCGCCCATCACCCATCTTTCCGAACTGAAGGCGTATCGCGTTGGTGTTCTCAAGGGGGACTATGTCGAGGGGTTTTTGCAAGAGAAGCTGCCCCAGGCAACGATTGTTCCCTATCCGAGTTACAAAGCGATCATGTCGGCGCTCAAGGCCGGTGAATTAAAAACGTTCGCCGCCGACACTCCGACCGGAATCTACCATCTCCAGCGCCATGGCCTTCTGGGAGACTATTCGGTTACCGATGCACAACTGCTGTACGCCAACGATTGGTTCGTTGCGGTGACGGCGGGACGTCGAGCGCTGTTGGAGACGCTGAACAAAGGGTTCAAACGGATCAGCCAGGAGGAGCGTCTGGCGATCCATCGCACCTGGACCTCCTCTGCCGACTCCAAGGCTCTCGTTATCGCCATCGACCGGGACTACCCGCCCCTCTCCAGGATAACCACATTCGGAGAACCAGCCGGTCTGCTCGTCGACTTCTGGCGGGCGTGGGGGAAGGCGACGGGTCGCGACGTGCGCTTCCGCATGAGTGACTGGGCCGATACCCTGGCTGCGGTCAAGAGCGGTGAAGCGGACATTCACTCCGGTCTGTTCATCGACCAGAAGCGCAAAGACTCTTTCTCCTTTACCCACCCCATCTACAAGATCAACTCCACTTTCTATCACCGTACGGACACCACAATTCCGGAAGATCCCGCATCATTCGGTAATCATCGTGTGGCGGTACTGAAAGGGAGCTACCAGGAGAGCGCCTTACGTACGCAGTATCCGGAGCTGGTACTGGTTTCCTTCAGCTCATGGATGCAGGCTCTACGGGCGCTGTACAGTGGCGAGGTGGATGCTGCCGTCGGTGAAGATCACACCATGGAGCAGCTCCTGAACGAGACCGGATGGCGCTCACGTATCACGGGACTCGATCAACCCGTCTTTTCCAATGTGGTCTACGGCGCCGTCGCAAAGGACAAGGAGTCTTTGCTGGGCCTGGTTAATGACGGAGTGGAGAAACTGGGTGTGAAAGCTCTGCGCCAGATTGAAATGGCGTGGATAACCGACCCCAACCAACGCATTTTCAAGCCCGATACAGACGGTTCGGCGCGTTACGATCTTACTCTTGAGGAGGAGGCGTGGCTGGAGGCGCACCCAGTCTTGAGATTGGGCGTGGATCCGGCCTGGCCGCCCTACGACTTCGTCAATGACACGGGCCGACACGACGGTTTTTCTGCCGAAGTGCTGGATCACCTGGCCCGGTTTCTCGGGATCGACATCTCCCTGACCCCCGGTCTGAGCTGGAAAGCGGCGCTTGAAGGTGCCGAAGCGCGCACCATCGACGTCATCTCGCTCTGCGTACCGACCCCGGATCGCGCCCACTATCTCCTGTTTTCGAACCCTATCGTCAAGGAGCCCTGGGTCATCACGACCCGGAAGGATCAGCCACTGGAGGGCGGTATTGATGCACTGATCGGTAAACGGGTTCTGATCGCCGAAGGGTATGCGGTGGGTTCCCTGATTCAATCGGCGTTTCCCAAACTTGTCTATTCGGAGGTTGCGACCCCTTTGATCGGTTTGAAGAGGGTTGCCGATGGCTCCGCAGATGCCTATATCGGCTACCGGGGTGCCATCAACCATCTGATGAAGCACGAGGGATTAAACACCCTTCATATCGCCAATCCCTCGGGACTCGCCCCATCCTCGCTCTCCATCTGCATCCGTTCCGATTGGCCGGAACTGGTCGGCATGATCAACAAATGGTTGCTGTTCATCGGCAAGGAGACGTTGGATGAAGCGGCAAACAGGTGGCTCAGCACGTCCAATCTGAAGCGGGAGTCGGTTCGCGTCGCCTTCGGGTCGAACAAGCCCCCCTTCATTTTCGCCCCCGGTTCACACAGGGGGTTGGAGATCGATATCGTTCGTGAAGCCCTTGCCGTGAGCGATATCGACATGATCCCCATGGAGTTGACCAATGAGGGATTGACCAAAATCATGGCGTCCGACGTGACTGTCGCAGCGGCGGCCGGTGTACAACACGATCCCGCCTCACCCTATCACCACTCCAGTAACTACATCTTTTTCGACAATGCCGCCTACACCCTGGAAAGCGCCCAAACCACCCTCACCGATCTTGATGCCCTGAAAGGTCGACGTATCGCCATATGGGGGACCGGTCACAAAGACCTTGGCAAACGGTTCTTCGATCTGTTCAATCCAAAGAGCCGGGTGGAACATACCCCCGATTTCTATGAGATTGCCGATCAGGGATTGCAGGTTCGATCCTTCTTCGAAGGCAAAGCCGATACGCTGATTATCGATTCGACCATTCTGGGTTGGCAGATCAACCAACAGGCCGACGCCGTGGACACCCGTCCCGCGCTCACCCGACACGATCTGTTCGAAAGCAGAACCGGCTTCTCCATCGCCTTCAGAGATAAAACGCTTCGGGACCGTTTCGAGGCTGGACTTGCCGAGCTGAAGAAGAGTGGCCGGTACCAGCATCTGGTCGACACCTACAAGGATGGGAATTACCAGATCATCCACGACTATGCGGCTCTCATCGGCACGCTGTTGCAACCCTCTCTCTTTTCCGATAAATCCGACATCATCAAGGCTTTGTTGCCGCCGCTGACCCACGCCTTGTCCATTGTCGAGTCCATAGAGATTACCGACCGCTACGATAACCAACTTGTACGCTCCGTCCGTGATGGCGAGACGCAACACGATGGTTATGCGGTAACCTTCCGTGTTCAGGACTACGCCAATGACGTTGGCCGGACAGTCGAATACGGCAGGGTGACCATTACATTTCGAGGCGGGGCACAGAGGGCTCGCTGGCCGAATGTGCACAATATCGTCAACGCCTGCAGCCACTGCAACCCTATCGAAAAGTCGGAGATGCTGAAGGTTGTTGCCGCATTCGCACAGACGGCATCAAACAGGATCCGGCCCGATCAACCGCAGCAGCCGAGCACGCCACGGAGCGAGAGTTCCATCTCCATGGAGGCGGTGGTGACTCTGGTCCCGATCGTGCTCATCGTGCTGCTTCTGGGGGCCTTGATCCTGCCGCGATTGGTCTCCGACGAGATGATCGCCCGTCAATTCGGATCGCGCTACTTCCGGACTCTGGTGCTTGGTGGCGCCGTCATCATGGTCGTGGTCGTCGCAGTGTTGGTGGTCTACACCCTCGGCAAGAACAGAATGACGGTGCTGGATGCCATCAGGGATGAATTAAAGGTGGTGCTTCTCAGCACCATGGAACGTAGCGACCTGTGGGTGCAGGAGCGGCAGTACTTTCTGACTCAGTTGGGCCACGACCGCCAGTTGCAGGAGCTGACCAGACGGCTGCTTACGGTCCAACCGACCAGAGAAGCACTGTCTAAATCGATGGCCCTGCGGAAACTGCGCAACTATCTGGCTGCCCATGAACAGGAGATCGGCCATCTCGGTTTTTTCATCATCAACCGGGACAGAATCAGTATCGGCTCCAAGCGCGACACCAATCTGGGCAGCCTCAATCTGATCGAAAAACGGCACCCGGAACTGCTTAGTCAAGCCTTCGCCGGAACAGCGGTCTTCATTCCACCGATCCGGTCGGATGTGGTGTTGTCCGACAAGGAGGGCACCGATTACAAACCTCTGAACATGTTCTTCGCGGCGCCCATCTATGACAGCATGGGGTCGGTGATTGCGGTGTTGACCACCCGGATCGATCCGAAAGGGGAGCTCTCTCGAATCATGCACGGTGGGCGCATCGGCACCTCCGGCGAGACCTACATGGTCGATGAAGATGGCCGCATGGTCACCCGGAGCCGATTCGTCGATCAATTGAAGGAGATCGGTCTGATCTCGCCGTCGGATCCGAACACCACAGAGGTGATCGTGCGCGATCCGGGCCGCAACCTGCTGGAAACCGGTGAGAACGACGACATCGACGGAGAGAGACCCCTTACCGAGATGGCCCGGGGCCTCATGGCATTGAAGGGGACATACGATGCCGAGGAGGAACATGCGGAACATCCCGGTCACTCCAGGATCGTCATCAATATGGAGGGTTATCGAGACTATCGTGGCGTTCCCGTCTTCGGCGCCTGGATGTGGGAGCAGCACCTTGGCCTGGGATTGACCACCGAGATCGATGTGGCCGAAGTATTGGCCGGTCACCACACCCTGCGCACCAATCTGATCATCATCGCCGCCAGCACGCTTCTTCTGGCGATCATCTCCATCCTGTTGACGCTCACCTTCGGGCAACGCGCCACGACGATTCTCCGGCGCACCCAGGATGAGCTTGAGGAGATCGTCGACACCAGGACTCAGGAGCTGGAAGAGAGCCGTGAGCGTCAGGAGTTGGCGCTCAAAGGGGGCTCGCTCGGATTCTGGGATGTGGATCTCGTCACCGGACGCACCGTCGTCAACGAACGCTACGCCGAGATTTTCGGATTTCCGGTGGATGATCTGGTTCTCAAGCGGGATGAGTGGGTCGAACGCATTCATCCGGACGATCGAGATCGGGTTTTGGCGTTGGGAAGACGGTACCGTCTCAATGACGGAAACACGTATGAACCGGAGTTCCGCATCATCACACCGGCTGGGAAGGAGCGTTGGGTGATTTCGAAAGGAGCTGCTGTTTCCCGATACTCGGATGGCAAGGTGATCCGCATGGTTGGAACGGTCCAAGATGTTTCGGATCGCAAAGAGGCTGAAAGAGTCCTGCAAGAGCGGGAAAACACCTTCCGAGCCCTGGCTGAGAACTCCCCGGATGTGATCATGCGGATCGACCGACACCATCGATACCTGTACGTGAATTCACGGGTTCAGGAGATGACGGACATTCCACCCGAGGCCTTCCTCAACAAGACGCATGAGGAGATCGGTTTCCCGCTCAAGACAAGTCAATTCCTCGACGCTGTCATCGATGTCGTTCTACAAAGCAAATCAAACCACCGCGTTGAGTTTCAACTACCGAACGGAGCGTGGGTCGATTGGTCACTGGCCCCTGAATTGGATGACAAGGGAGCCTTGACCGCCATCATGACCACCGCTCGGGACATCTCCGGACTTAAGGAGACCGAAGCGGCACTGGATAAGGCGCGCCAGCTTGCCGAAGAGGCCACCAGGGCGAAGTCCGACTTTCTGGCCAACATGAGCCACGAGATCCGTACCCCCATGAACGCCATCATCGGCATGAGCCATCTGGCGTTGCAGACGGATCTGACTGCCAAGCAGCAGGATTACGTGCACAAGATCCATACCGCTGCCAATGCGCTGCTCGGCATCATCAACGATATTCTCGATTTCTCTAAGATTGAAGCCGGTAAATTGGAAGTCGAACAGGTGCCTTTCCAACTCCAGGACGTGATGGATAATCTGACCAACCTGATTACCGTCAAGGTGCGCGAGAAGGGGCTGGAATTCCTGGTTGCGACGGAGAACGACGTTCCCAATGGCCTGATCGGAGATCCCCTGCGCCTGGGTCAGATCCTGACCAATCTGGCCAACAATGCGGTGAAGTTCACCGAAACGGGTGAGATTGTCGCCCGGATTGCCGTTGAGCACACCACGCCGGAGAGCGTCTTGTTGAAGTTCTCGATCAGCGATACCGGGATCGGCATGACCGAGCAACAGATGGCCAAGCTGTTCCAATCATTCAGTCAGGCCGACGCCTCGACGACGCGTAAATACGGCGGCACCGGTCTCGGGTTGACCATCAGCCGGAAGTTGACCGAAATGATGGGTGGAGAGATCTGGGTCGAGAGCACACCGGGAGAGGGAAGCACCTTCCTCTTTACCGCCCGGTTCGAACACTCCGGCGAAAGCGTACGGCAGTGCGTTCTCCCCGATCCCGATCTGCGCGGCATCCCGATTCTGATCGTCGACGACAGCACCGCCGCCCGGGAGATCATGCACCAGCTCGGCGAGAGCCTTGCCTTCGAGACGGTATCGGTAGCAACCGGAGAAGAAGCCATTGCATTGATCAAGCGCCACGATTCCCACGGCACTCCGTTCAAACTTGTGTTCCTCGACTGGAAGATGCCGGAGATGAACGGTGTCGAAGTCAATCAAAGAATCAAGGGAGATCACACACTGCTCGCACCACCCAAAGTGATCATGGTCACAGCCTACGATCGGGACGAACTGGTTCAACAGATCGGCAAAGATCAGGTGGAAGGGTATCTCTCGAAACCGGTCACCGCATCAACCCTGATGGATGCGGCCATGGCATCCATGGGCCGAGGCGACGTTCAACATGACCGGGCGCGCACAACCGATCTCGGCGTCGAAACGGTGAGTGCGGTCGCCGGTGCGAATATTCTGCTGGTGGAGGACAATGAGATCAACCAACAGGTAGCCAAAGAGCTGCTGGAGATGGCCCACATGTCGGTGACCATCGCCGACAATGGTCAGGTCGGGATCGAGAAGGTTCGGTCGGAGAGCTTCGACATCGTGCTGATGGACATGCAGATGCCGGTCATGGACGGCTATACGGCGACACGCACCCTCCGCGAGGACCACCGCTTCGACGATCTGCCCATCGTGGCAATGACCGCCAACGCCATGGCAGGCGACCGGGAGAAGTGCCTGGACGCCGGCATGCAGGATCACGTCTCCAAACCGATTGAACCTTCCGAGATGTATGCTGCTCTGGCCAACTGGATCAAACCGCGGGACGGTCTGGGTGTTGCCGCCGTGCGTCCGACCAGCCGTCGCTCGGAAACGGCTGAACCGGCCCTCCCCGAACTGGAAGGTGTGGATACACACACCGGTCTGGCCCGTGTCGGAGGCAGCCGCAAGATCTACCACGATCTCCTGCGCCGCTTCATCAAGGATCAGGCCGATACGTTGGCAGCGATCCGTTCCGCACTGGAGGTTGACGACTACCCTCTGGCAGAACGTTTGAGCCATACGACAAAAGGGGTTTCCGGCAGTTTGGGCGCCACTCTTCTGCAAGAACAGTCCGGAGAGCTGGAGAGCGCATGTCATGAACGGAATGAGGAGAGGATCGTACACACTCTGCCGCCTTTTGCCGAGACGCTGACGGCGCTTCTTGCAGAAACCGGGAGATTCTTTTCTACCCTGGATGCGCAGACGGGTGATTCCGGCGATCCCGTCACGGACTCCGGGGGGTGGAGCGACGCTCTGCCGGTTCTCAAGAAACTGCGGGATCTTGCAACGGACAACGATGGCGAGTGTGAAGACTACTTCCTGGAGAATAAGAGCGCCCTGACTGGGGTGGTATCACAAAACCAGTTATACCAACTGACCAATGATCTCCAGAATTATGCGTTCGACGACGCCGTGAAGAGCGTAGACCAGATTCTCCAGCAAGCGCCTGCCGAGGACGATGGGCCGGAGGATATCGGTCCCGATCTTGAACGGTTGATTGACATGGTCTCGGAGAATGACGGCGACGCGCTGGATCTCTATGATGCACTGAAATTATCGCTGACCAGACGTTTGCCCCAAGAGAGCATGGAGGCGTTGGACGACGCCTTACAAAACTACGATTTCGATTCTGCACTGGTGATTCTGCACGCACTTCGGTAGGTGTCTTAAAGATAACGACCACCTCAATACTTCGGCAACTGGTGTTCATTCATCGATCACTCTATCCTTGGTCGACAATTCACCATGGTGTGGCCGGTAAGGAGATATGCTCCATCCACCCATCCCATCGGCTTGGGGAGAGTAGATATGCTTATCCTGAGAACAGTAACTACCTCTTTGCTCGCACTTCTCCTGATTGTTCTCAGTCTCGGGTATACTCCTCACGTTCGTGCTGCCGACGCCGATTCCGATGTGCACCGGCTTGCATTGATCATCGGCAACAGCGATTACCACCATATTCGTCGTTTGCACACTCCCGCCAACGATGCAGAAGATCTCTCTGAAAAGCTGCAAGGCCTCGGTTTTGAAGTGTTTAAGGGGATCGACATGGAACAGGCGTCCATGGAGCGTCTGATCAACCGTTTCATGAAACGCCTGAACGGGACCAGGGATATCGGTCTCTTCTTCTACGCCGGACATGCTGTCCAAGCGGCTGGGGAGAACTATCTCATACCGGTCGACGCCGACGTTCAAGGGTCGTATCAGCTTCGCTATAAGACGGTGCCCCTCCGGTTCATCCTCGAATCCATGGAGAGTCACCGGACACACAACAACGCGATCAACATCATTCTGCTCGATGCCAGCCGGAACACCCCCTTCACAGGGTTCAAGTCGGATAGTCCCGGATTGGCTCCGCTGCGTCCACAGGGCGAAGCGTTCATTGCCTACGCTGCCAAACCGGGAGACCTGACCAAAGAGAGTTCAGGTCGTAACGGGATGTTCACACAATATCTCCTCGAACATATCGGTCGACACGGAGAGGACATCAACACCCTTTTCAACCACGTCAGACGGAGCGTTTTTACGGCAACCAAAGGGGAACAGCGACCTTGGACAGCCAACAGTCTGCTGCACGCCTTCCTCTTCTCACCTGAAACAACGCCACAGGTTGCTGCGCTTTCCACAGCCGACACCACGCTGCAAGAGAAGGCGATCGACACCGAGAGGAAGCTGGTTGATGTTGATAATAAAAAGAACATCGACACATGGATCGATCCAAAAACCAAGATCGAATTCGTCAAGATCCCAGGCGGCTGTTTCAGAATGGGCGGTGAACTCTACGATGAACGACCGATACACAAAGAGTGCGTCAAGGATTTCTGGCTTGGAAAGTATGAGCTGACCAACCAACAGTATCGTCTCTTTCGCCCCGATCACGACAGTGGCAAATATCGGCACAGTGTACTCAATGAAGATGACCAGCCGGTGGTTAATGTCAGTTGGAAAGAGATGAGAGAGTTCACGCGCTGGCTTTCCCGTCACGGTAACGGTTCGTTCAGGCTGCCGACGGAGGTGGAGTGGGAGTACGCTGCGCGGGGAGGGACAACGACCAAATACCATTGGGGGGATGCAATCTCCTCGGAGAATGCCAACTACTCCTCAACAGGCAGTGTTCACCGCACCGCCCAGTTGTTCGAGAGCGTTGTCGCGTCAGTAGGCGCTTTCCCGCCCAATCCATTTGGCCTACACGACATGCTGGGGAATGTTAAGGAGTGGACCTGTTCGAAGTTGGTTGCCAACTACAGGTTCTCCCAACGTCTATGGAATAGGTGTGATGATTCCCGGGATGGAATACGGGTCTTCAGAGGTGGCAGTTGGTACAGCCGTCCGGAACATCTGCGAGCCGCTTACCGTTATGGAACGCAACCGCACATGAAAGATAATACCATTGGCGCGAGGATTCTGAGAGAGGCCCCATAATGCGATGATGGTGGCTATTACTGGTCGGGAAAAGAGAAGAGCCAAGCGAATCGGCCTCCCCAACGCTGGTTGAGAAGGCCGATCCATTGTAGAAACGTCTTTATGATGTCTCAGGACTCGACAGTCAGTCTCTCACAAGGCGAAATCCCAGGCGGAAGCGGCGATCATCCTGGAACCAAACACCTCTCTCTGCAGAGCGTAGATACTGTTCACTGTGATCAAATCCGCCCCCACGGGCCACGCGGGAGTTGCCATCTTCTGGACCTTCGGGGTCTTCACGGGGTGAGCTGGCGTAGAAGCTCTTATCGTACCAGTCGGCAACCCATTCCCAGACATTGCCGTGCATGTCATAGAGGCCCCACGCGTTGGGCTTCTTCTGTCCAACGGGGTGTGTCTCATCATCAGAATTGTCGTCAAACCATGCGTATTCACCTATTTTTCTCGGGCTGTCTCCAAAAGAGTAGGTCGTGGTGCTTCCAGCACGGCAGGCATACTCCCATTCAGCTTCTGTGGGAAGACGGTAGCGTTTGCCACCTTCGCTCTTATTCAGTTTGCGGATGAATTTCTTAACATCTCGCCAATTCACCTGTTCAACAGGCCGGTCTTTGCCCTTGTATTTGCTTGGATTATCTCCCATAACAGCAATCCACTGCTGTTGAGTCACCTCATACTTGCCCATATAAAAGGGCTGGGTAATGGTCACATTGTGCTGCGGTGTTTCGTCAGCTTCACCTTTTTCAAAGTTCAGATCGACGCCCATGGTGAATGATCCCATGGGAATCTGAACGAAGGTCATGCCGATGGCGTTCGTATACTCTTTGGAGCCCGCCTGGGCGCTGCCGAAGGTCACTACCATACAGAAGGAAGCCAGTAATAAAAGTGACGTTTTTCTCATTAATTTGATCCCCTCTCGAAGTATTGCCGACTATCATGGAGCCACTATGGAAACCGCAGTGATTACCGCACTTGGCGCAACAGACGCGCACCCAGATAATAACTACTGAGACCCGCATCCAACTTTCCACGGTAAGCAGCATTTACGTAAGATGGGTAATTGTACCAGCTTCCTCCTCGATAAACGATATACGCGTTATCGTTGACGCCACTCTCCCGCGTAATACACTCGCTGGTGCCGTATTTGGCGTACAGTGAGCAGGTCCACTCGAAGACATTGCCGAGCATGTCATAGAGACCGAAAGCGTTGGGTTTGAATTTGCCTACGGGGGCTGTATTGGCATAGCCGTCGTTACACTTATGGTGTGTCCAGTCCGCCCAAGCGTTCTTTCGTCGTGAGGTTTCGTCGTGAACATTTGCGTACTGACACGCGTCGTTGACGTCCGTACCCCAATACCGCTCGGTGCGTGTTCCTGCTTTTGCGGCATACTCCCATTCGGTCTCCGTCGGGAGGCGAAAGAGGCCATTGCCACGGGCATTCAGCTTACTGATGAACTGCTGCACCTCTTTCCAGGAGATATTTTCAACCGGTCGATCAGCCTGTTTGAATTGTGACGGATTGGATCCCATCACGTGTGTCCACTCCGACTGTTTAATCTCGTATTTTCCGAGCCAGAACGCCGAAACGCAGGCCTCTTTGCCCATATCCAGGCACCCCGCCTTGACCTTGACGAACTCCATGCCGGTGACCGGTTCCCGCCACTTGTTGCCTCTGGGGTTGCTTGGTCTTCTGTTTTGCTTGGGGGTGTGGCTGGCTGAGGTTGGGTGCTCTCTCCGAGAGGCGCTGGCGGCTACACGGGATGATTGCGCGCTCTTTTCCAATTGCTCTTCTAAAGCATCAAGAGCGCTGCTCTCCGGATTGATCTGTCGGATACGCTGTATGTAGCTCTTTGCTTTGCTCGTCTGCTGACGAGAGAGCGCTTTTTTCGCCAATTGAGCGTAGCGTTTTTCGATCTTGACCAGACCGAGTACAGCATCGCGATTGCCGGGGTCGCGTCGCGCCACTTCATTGAAACAGTCCAGAGCATTGCGTGGATTGCGCGTGGAGAGGCTCTTGGGCCGTGTCAGTCGATTACTTTCAAGCAGCGTTCGACACACGGGCATGAGTGAGGTCACTTCCGACCGTGGAGAAGGGGGAGCAGGTGCCGGGTCAGGGACTTTCGACATCGCGTATTTCTGCTCAATGGCTGGTGGAGAGTCCTGGGCGCTCTCACGACTGTTGCCATCAGTGGCAAAGACGAACGATTGCAGCAAGCTGTTGGATGTCCATGGGCGTTGTTCGCCATTGGACTCCCGGAAGACGCCTCGCCGTACTTTGTCGAACAGTCCATTGATGTCCTGGCCCGGTGTATCGACATTGCTTAGAAAATGCTTGGTAAAGGTGCCGTTTCGACCGCTGCCATCCGCCGCCTTGTCTCCGGGGCCCGTTGCAAAGGCGATGAATGATCCCCCTTTGGCATGCAGTGGAGCCAAACCTGATCCTGTAGAACGGAAACTGCGAAAGGGATTATCCCGACACGCATCAAGGATGATCACGTTGATGGCGCTGTTTTTCGTTCTGTCCTCTTCCATGGAAGCCAGAACAAAGCCTGCGGGCACCGCCTTGTAGCGCACCTGACCGGCAGCACGAATATTGGCATCCACCGGAATCAGGTAGTTTTCACCCTCAATCTGTACTCCGTGGCCTGCGTAGAAGAACAGTCCTGTACTCTTTTTCCCCCTTAGGCGATCGGTAAAATCTCCGATCAAACCCTCCATAGCTTCCTGATCCAGATCGAGACCTTTCAGAACCGTAAAACCAAGCGTCTCCAGTTTGGCGGCCATATCCCGGGCATCATTGATGGGATTATCCAGTTGAGAGATATGTTGGTACTTGCCATTTCCGATGACCAGCGCCACGCGATCCTGGGACCCTGCAGCAGTGCCGGGCATCGCCAGCCACGAAGTGAGCAGAACCACGACGGCCATGAACTGAATCACGCTTCTGGGAATCATAGATAATTCCATGTGCTGCCAGTTGATTATAACTAACTTGAAAAGTCTGAATAAAACAGAGGTCAATGTTACACGATGTGCATGTGCACGGCCACTGTCGAGTCCTTCGAATGTAAGGGAAACGAACTGATTGCAAAAAGCGTACAACATCAACGTTTCTTTTTAGGGCGTGTCCTCAATGAGAACGAATCAGCGTTTGTGACTGAAAATGCAGCAGGCAAGGCGTGAGGAGCGCGGTTTGGCACGGCCAAATGAGCGACGAACAACGCAGCATGGTGCATTTTCAGGCCAAACCCGAAGGGCTGGCGGCACGCCAGCGCGGTTTCGAGCTCATTGAGGACACTCCCTAATGACTTTACCGCCGTTTCCAGCCAAAAAAGAATACGAAGGTGAGGTGGTTTTGTCTGGAAACCCTTCGGGACGGGGTCATCTATTCCCATGACTGTGTTGTCTGTCGCTGACGTACGGCACGTACGCTGCACTCCAGACGCCTTATCCTGGAAATACATGACTCCCGTCGTCGCCAAGTCATGAGCGTTAACAGGCCCTAAAACTCAAGCAAGCGCTCAATGGATGAGATTATGGAGTGTTACAAGCCCAGTGCCGTTGCGATCAACATCTAGGAAATCGAGGAACGTGTTCAATCAAGACGCGCGGGAAAGATGGAAGCAGTAGAAGTAGATGTAGTCCAGGTCGTCGATGTGGGCGCGGCTGATGTAACGGCTCGCTTTGACGGAGATGCCGTTGGCTGCAAATTTCCCTGTGTAGATCTCCATCAGTTTATCACACGCGAGATCCGATGCATCGTCACAGCCGTAGAAGTCACAGCGGCGCGCCATCCACGGGGCATTCTCTGGGGAGGTTGCGCCATAAGGCCTTGGCACGACATTCACCACCAATGTGGTTGAGTGCCCCACCAGTTTGTGCACGTTTTCCAGCGTCTCGAAGTGTTCGCAGTAGGCACCGTTCTCGCCGTAGATGGAGAGCGGGTTGTCGATGAAGATGAGAGAACACTCCTGCGACCCCTCCTCCAGAGTGCGCAACCATTCGACGGAGTCCTGATTCTTGATGGTGGCGTCGGGGTGGTTCTTGCGGAAAGTGTCAATAGCCGCCTGATCGAGATCGAATCCCAGAAACTCTCCGGTTCGTTCACGGAGCCAGGAGGAGACGCTGCCACCGCTACCGCAGAAGAGATCGATTGTGTTCGGCTTGGAACCGACATGTTCGGAAACGAATTCGTAGGCCTTCGGCAGGGCGTCGGCGTGGATGGTTCGGCGCATTGTTGGTCACTTTCTGACGGTGTGGACTCTCCCCGGACTTCTGTCCTTCGAGTGTACTCGCCGCGTTGCCCGAATGCAAAAGAGCGGTTGTTTGCCAAGCGTGTCATTGCGGTTTATGACCACCCTACCTTCCGTTTTCATGTTAGCTCGGATAGTGGCCGCTATGCGGGCGAATCCACGTTTGTGGCTGACAATAGAACAGGCAAGGCGTGAGAAGGGGTGTTTGGCACGGCCAGAAATGCGACGAACACCATTCAGTATGGTGCATTTTCAGGCATAACCAGAAGGGCTTGCGAACCCTGCCGACGGTGCAGGTGTTTCCCTTCTGTCAGGCTCCTGCTTCAGCGCTGATGACAGGATGAAAAACAAATCTCTGGACCACAGCTTCATGGAATGTCACCATTGCAGAGAACTCGTATCTCCCCACTCTCAAATGACAGTCGACCATGGGCGATGAAACACAGAAACTGGTTCTCATCGTCGATGACACTCCAGACAATATTGATGTTTTAAGTGGAGTGCTCGGCGGCGAGTACAAGATCAAAGTTGCTCTCAACGGCGCGCGTGCCCTGACCATAGCCAAAGCTGAACCGCATCCGGATCTGATTCTGCTCGATGTGATGATGCCCGACATGGATGGTTTCGAGGTGTGTCGGCAGTTGAAGGAGCATGCCGCAACTGCCGAGATCCCCATCATCTTCGTCACGGCCAGAACGGCAACCGACGATGAGACGAAGGGGTTCGAGGTGGGGGGCTCCGACTACATCACCAAGCCGATCAAGCCGGATGTGGTGCGTGCCCGCGTTCGTACCCACCTGGAGTTGAACGCTGCAAGGAGAGAGACGGAACGCCTGCTGACCGATAATCGGGAGATGCTCGACAAGACGCTGGTGGGCTCCATGCGGGTAGTAGCGGATCTGCTCTCTTGGGCCAATCCGGACGCCTTTCTGAGAGCGGCCCGTCTGCGTTCCTTCATGGAGGGGATGGTTCGGGAGCTGCGGATCAAGGGTGGATGGCAGTTGAATCTGGCGGCCACGCTGTCACAGATCGGTCTGGTGGCGCTGCCGACCAGGGAGATGAACAACTATGTGACCGGTCAGGGCGTCACCCTCAAGTTTCTCACTCTGTTCAAGAAACAGTCCGAGATCGGCAGTCGTTCACTGGAACAGGTGCCACGGCTGCGCACGGTAGCCAGAATCATCGAGAGCCAGCACACACCCCTTCCCGGTCCGGGAGAGTACCCCAAAGAGCTGCACAGGCGAGGACTCTATCTCTTAGGGTGTCAGATTCTTCAGCTTCTCATCGAGTTTGATCACAAGCTGCTGGGCAAGAAGTCTTCAACGGTTCTCAGCGAGCTGCGTCAGGATAGCAAACACGATCCACAGCTTGTCACCATCCTGCAACGGGTGGTAAATGCCATGGAGTGGATCCCCTGCGCCCTCGCTGCCCATAAGTTGATGCCCGGTATGGTGCTTGAGGAGCAGATTCTCTTTCCCGGCAGCCAGGAGAAGTTGATCAAAGGGACGGTATTGACGCCGGAGAAGATCGGGATGATCATCTCAGGATTCGACCAGGAGGGGCTGTTGCGGCTGTTTCGGATCAGGATTCCGTTCAAAGTGGATAAGGATGGCAACCTCCCCTCCATGATGGCGTTGCACACCAGCACACCGGCTTCGGAACCGGCACCGGAGAAACCGGTCATCAGCCGCCAGATCGACCCGACGGTGGTCGAGCCGCTGGTGCGGGAGCTGTTCGCGCTGCTCAAGGAGGATGATCCCGGTGCCAAAGCCACGGCCACCCGTCTCGGTGAGGCGGTAGACGGAACCGCGGTCGTGGAGCTGGTGGAGCGGATTCAGCAGTTGGTGAGCGTCTACGACTTCCCCGAAGCGTTGGGCGTGATCCACGAGCTTGCCGCATCGGTCAAGGTCGATCTCACTCAGCAGTAGCGTGAACGGTGCTACTTTTTCGCATTGAGCATCATGGAGGGATCCTCGGCATACTGCTCTTTGATCTCCATCGCCTCGTGCAGAATCTCGTGGAATACAGGCGTCAGCTCCGGATCGAAGTGTGTTCCTGAATCCTTGTCGATGATCTCCACCGCTTTACTCACCGGCCACGCCTTTTTATAGGGGCGCTCGGAGGTGAGCGCATCGAAGACGTCGGCGATGGCAACGACACGTCCTGAAAGCGGTATCTCCTCCCCCTTCAATCCGTTGGGATAACCGGAACCGTCCCACTTCTCGTGGTGGGTCAGTGCAATCTCCCGTGACATCTGCATCAGTTCCGAGGTGTGTTCACCGATGATCGTCGCACCATACTCCGGGTGGCGACGCATGATCTCCCACTCCTCGGCGTTCAGTTTCCCCGGTTTCAGCAGAACGTTGTCGGGTATGCCGATCTTGCCGATGTCGTGCATGGGCGCGGCGTTGAAGACCAATTCCGTCCAGTCGTCCGAGACATCCAGCGCTTCGGCAATCAGCCGCGAGTAGTGGCTCATACGAATGACGTGCAGCCCGGTCTCGTTGTCGCGGAATTCGGCCGCCCGCCCCAGTCTACGGATCACCTCCATACGGGAATCAAGGAGTTGACGGGTGCGCTCGTGAACCATCCGCTCCAGTTCGCGTTTCTGGTTGTAGAGTGCCAGATGGGTGCGGACCCTGAGTTCGACGATAGGTGGGCTGATCGGTTTGGTGATATAGTCGACGGCCCCCACCTCCAAGCCCATCTTCTCATCCTCGGTCTTCGCTTTGGCGGTAACGAATATCACGGGAATCGCCTGGGTAGCGGGATCCTCTTTCAGACGGCGGCACACCTCGTATCCATCCATCTCAGGCATCATCACGTCCAGCAGGATGATTTCAGGCCGTGGCGTACTGTTGGCGATTCGCAGAGCTCGTTCACCGTTGAGCGCCGCTTTGACCCGAAACTCTTTGGAGAGAATGCCCCCGAGAACGTCCAGATTGTCCGGGGTGTCGTCGACGATCAGAATCGTCGGTTTGTCGGCGGTATGAGACATGGTGGATCTCCAAGCATTCAGGTCGATGTGAACGTCGACTCCAGGGTGTTCTATTCAGTGCCGTTTCACTTTCGTAGCCGGTTGATCATGTCGGCGGAGTGTTCACGAACAAAGGAAGAGTCCAATCAGTGACGCCTTCGCCTCCTCTGTCTGTCTGAAGACGGGACAGTGCATCACGCCTCTCCGCCCATCAACAGGGATGGCGGTGACGGCATCATCATCTTCCACCAGAGTCTTCAGATGGTCAAGAAGGGGGAGGAACTTCCCGCCCTCCAGTGCCATTTATGCAGGGGAAGCGGTCACCGGGACCGTCAGGATACGGTGCGATTATCCCAAATGGTGATCACAGGGGCCAGTGAGGGGGGTGTGTTCTGTGCATCCCCGACGTTGGAGGCCATGTCCTCTATTTTTTGGCGAAGGTGAGTTTGTGCTGTTTTAGGTCCGGTGCCACTCACTCACTGCTTTCTGGTGCCCGAGATTCGGTGCCATTTCCGTACTTTTCCTCTCTGGAAAGGAAACACACCGGATCACCCTGCCGTTGACGTTGACGCACTTCTCAAGAGAGGAAACACACCCATCACCGGTCGCCGTCCCCGACGCACTCCCCCCACCCCAGGCGCGCGATGAAATTCGAGGGCGGGGGGCGTGTTCTGTGCATCCCCGACGTTGGAGGCCATGTCCTCTATTTTTTGGCGACGGTGAGTTTGTGCTGTTTTAGGTCCGGTGCCACTCACTCACTGCTTTCTGGTGCCCGAGATTCGGTGCCATTTCCGTACTTTTCCTCTCTGGAAAGGAAACACACCGGATCACCCTGCCGTTGACGTTGACGCACTTCTCAAGAGAGGAAACACACCCATCACCGGTCGCCGTCCCCGACGCACTCCCCCCACCCCAGGCGCGCGATGAAATTCGAGGGAGGGGGGCGTGTTCTGTGCATCCCCGACGTTGGAGGCCATGTCCTCTATTTTTTGGCGACGGTGAGTTTGTGCTGTTTTAGGTCCGGTGCCACTCACTCACTGCTTTCTGGTGCCCGAGATTCGGTGCCATTTCCGT
>JADGBX010000130.1 GCA_015231265.1 Magnetococcales bacterium
TGGCCAGACCGGTCAACTGTTCGAAGTACTGTTTGACCCGATCCTCTCCTGCACCGCTGTGGTAGAGGTCCAGCTCGTCGAAACCGTCCAGAATCAGCAGCAGCTCGCGTCCGGGCGCGTCCAGATCGAGCGGGCCGTATTCGGTTCGCAGCCAGGTCTGAATCGCCTGCTTCAGATGCGGTTGATTCTCGGCTACCAGCGCCTTGAGCGGGATGAAGAGCGGCGTCAGTGCCGGAGAGGCCGTCGGTGCCGTCGTCTCCGGGGGGCGGTGGTCGGACGGCGCGTCGAGTGCCGCTCTTGCCGCTTCCCTGTTGCGGCGAGCCAGGGTGGCGGCGACCATCTTCAGGGCGCTGGACTTGCCGGTCCCGAAATCCCCCAGCACCAGCAGCGGTTTTCCCGCCTGTTTCAGGGTGGCGTAGAGGGAGGGATCGGTGAGTAAGGCGAGAAGATCCTCAGGTGCCTCGTCCCCCTGCCACACCGGCGCCTCCGCCTCGTAACTCTGGGAGACGAAGGTGGCGTTCAGAGTGATACCGGCAATGCCGAAGATCTCCTTCTCGGCCAGCTTCTCCATGGCGTCTCGCAACCGGGACCAGTCGAACCCTTCGGCGGACGGGGTGGTGGGGGTAACGGAGTCGGCACTCTTGGCGGCACGGCGGCGTTGGATGAGCCACCAGACGCCGTGCACCAGCACCAGCACCACAAGCGCCCATCCGACAACCGTCCAGTACTGCTCCCTATCCGCTTCGGGCACCAGGAACGATCCAGCGATGCCCAGGGTGATGGTCACCACTTCCGCCAACACGGTCTGAATCGGGTTCATCTCGCCTCCTCCCACGCCACCACTCGCCATCTCAGCCCTCCCCGCCAACCGTGCACACCGACACCTATTTACACGCCAACGACACGCCCGAGTATAGTAACGGTCGTTCTGCCCTTTACAAAGGTCATATTTCCGGCGCAAACAGGTATGTTGTGGTGTATCATGGGCCCGGATTACACACTCTATTTCATGACACATTCACCCCATGAACGGCGCGGAGTACGGAAGATGGCATTCGGTCACTTTTTCATCAAGAGTATGCTCTGGCTCTTGGTCGTGCTGTTGGTGCTGCAGGCAGGACGGGCAGCGTTTAATAAAGAGCTGGCAATCACGTGGCGATTCTTTGATGGGCTGCTCTGGATGGTCCCGATCTGTGCGACTCTTTATGCGCTGGCCGACACCTTCTGGATCGACCCGTTATTGCGGGAACTCAAGCCCCACTGGCAGGCCTACGCCGGTACCATGGTCACTCAGAACGGAACCAGGGGTTACCATGAGCCGTTGGCGGGGATTTTTACGGCGCTCATTGCCACCCTGTCGATCACTCTTCTTTACATTCGCACCAAGGCGGTGGACCGGGCGTCGAAGAACCAGGGTCGGCAGTTGGATCTGCTGCAGAAGGATCACACCATCACCCGCCAGATCGAGATGGCCGACCTGCTGGACGAAGAGTCCCGCTCCAAGCGCCTCCTGGGCCTGCTCTCCCTGAAGCACCGTCTGGAGGAGCTGGAGCGACAGGAGGGGCAGGAGCGCACCGATGATGCCGGGATCGACAAAGAGATGATCGGCGTTCTGGTGCTCGCGATGCTCAAGAGCAGAGCCAAACGCACAATGACGACAAGCAGCCTCTTGGATAATCGCGGCAATCGGGTCGATATCAACACCGGTCTCTCTCTGCTGCTGCACGCCAAGGATTGGGCCCTGGGTCCCGAGGATGAAACGGCAGGCAAACTCTCCCTGACCGGCATGGATTTCAGCCATGTCACGCTGACGCCGCCGCCGGGCAGGACGATCGTGTTTCGCAATATCGACTTCAGCGCCACCTTCTTTCACAGTGCCACCCTGGACAACGCGGTTTTCTTGGATTGCACCCTCACCTGCGCCGACTTCCGCTACGCCTCTCTTAAGAAGACGCTCTTCTTGAGGACGGCGTTGAGCGGTACCCGCTTCGCCCCCACGAAGCGAGAGGCTCTGGAGGGAGCCTGCTTCATTGAACCCACCTTCGATGAAATCGCGTGCACCACCCTTCACGCCGTGGAAAAGAGAATCTTAGCGAAGGCGAAAATGGCGGTGGTGGTGGCCCAGGCGAAGGTGGCAGCGAAGAAGGCGGATGTGGCGGCGCTGGAGGCGAAAATAGCGGAAGAGGCGGCAAAGAAGGCGGCGAACGATGAGGTGAAGAAGGCGGAGGCGCAGACGAAGAAGGCGGAGGCTGAGAAGGCTGACAAGGCGAAAAAGGCAGCGAAGGCGAAGGTGGCGGCGCTGACAGCAGCGGAGGTGGCGGAGGAGGTGGCGAAGTCGGCTGAGACGGAGGAGGAGGTGAAGGCGGCGGCGAAAAGGAAGGAGGTGAAGGCGGCGGCGAAGGAGGCAGCGAAGGCAGCGAAGAAGGCGAAGAAGGCAGCGGCGGCGGTGCTGGAGGCGGCGGGGGATTCGGCGGCGGATGACGTGGAGGCAGCGAAGGCAGCGGCGGCGGCGCTGGAGGCGGCGGAGAAAGTGCTGAAGTGGGCGGAGGCGGCAAAGAAGTCCGCTAATGAGTGGCCCGCCACCTTCACCGGGATCGACATGACACGGCTCAAGTTCGACAAAGATGGCCATGGAAAGTACCTCGGTAATTTAGGAGCTCTGATCAAAAATAGTGTTAGTGAACCGGAGGAAATGGAGCCTGAAGAGGTCGAAGAGGTCAAGACGAAGTGGGGTGTCGCTTGATTCCCTCAGTCATCAAGAGTACTCTGCGGGAGCCGGTATGGCCGATCACCGATGCACGACGCGACGATCATTCGGATGGGGAGCGTCTCTGCCAACGCAGAATCGGTCAACGGGAGGAGGTCGGTGTTCAGATCATGATCAAGCGTCTATTAACTATGCTGGCCGACGCCGAGGCGCGGAGGGCTGCTGACAGGAACCGGGTCGGAGGCAATGCCCCTCCCGAGGAGACGGCAACCCCGCCCGAGGAGACGGCAACCCCTCCCGAGGAGACGACAGTCCCTCCCGAGGAGACAGCCCCGCTGATCTTCCCGGCCGCACCGACCGGTCCCGGCGGAAAGAGACTGGAAAGCGTCGCCTCGGAACTCAAGAAGGCACTGATCGAGCACGTAAAGAGCTGCGAACAGAAAGAGATCGGCAGTGATCACGCCACAGTGATTTCAAACCTCGAGACCGCCTCCACCTGTCTCCAACAACTCAAGGATCACTATCTCGATTTAGTCCCCAATGGGTGCGGTGCGATCAAAGAGAGAGAAACCTACTGTTTCAATTGCCTTTTTATCCTATGCGCCATGCAGTATCTCGATTGCAATGGGTTTATTCAGTCATATAGCGAATTCGAATCCACCAAAGAGCTCCTGCCGTACGTCGGTCACAAGGGGTTGGTCGAAGCGCTCGACCTCCTCTGTTTCCGCGAGATGGTGCCGCCAACAACGCCGCCAACAACGCCGCCATCCACCATCGACACACCCGGTTTCGAGATCATGAAGTATGTCCAGGTTCTTCAAAACGATTTATACAGGTGGTTCGAAGATCTTCATGACCTAATAGATAAGCGGCCATGCTATGCCGTCACGCCCATTGACAAGGAGGGCATGAAACACTACCTCCAAGGCAAATGTGTTTTCGATTCGGCGGCGGAAGCGATGGCGAAAAAGGAGAAGTGCCGTTTTCTAAGAGTTTGAACGTTTCTTGAAGTTTTCTTCAAGTTTGCCGCGTTTTCGACCGATATCTTACGTATATGGCCAATTTCGGCGCGGTATTTGCTTTTTTTCCATAAATGTCGCATAACGTATTGAGTAGGCCTGACCAGTGTGGTTTAATCTTACGCTTCGACCACTTTGGCAGCATCTGCTGTTACGGGGTTTGATTTGACTGAGGAAATCAACATGCGGCTCTGTTCGGAAAACAGAGTGATCAAGAGCGGTAATCGTGATGAAAACAGGGGATATCGTGCTGGAAAAAAGCGTTGACGCCGACAGCATGTTGACGGTGCCGTTTTTTCCGCTGGATCACCACAATTTGTTGTTTTTCGTAGTGATATTCTGTAAACTGGAGTCGTGGGTTGGCTCCGTTTGCAGGTGTATGAGGGTTCGGGATCGATGAGCAATAGATTCAAAAGATGGGACCGGAGTGACGACCAGGAAGAATACTCCACAGAGGAGTGGAATAGTTTGCTCTCTGAAACCAAGGCCGACGATCCCGGGGCCGACGATCCCGGGGCCGATGAGTTCTCGGTCAGCAGCCTGACCAGAGCAGCCGACGTGGTCTGGGTGAGCTGCGTACCGGACGCCGCCGAGCAGGCCACTCCCGCCGCCGAGCAGGCCACTCCCGCCTTCAGCAAAAAGGCAGCAGAGGCGTGGATGCAGCTCGCCGCACCCACCCTGGGTGAGCGGCCACGGAGCGACCCGGACTACAAGGCGCTCTTCGCGGCCCGAAGCAAGATGTTCGACGTCATGAGAACGTGTCTCCATCTCGACGTCACCTCCAGGGACTACCCCATCCAGACGTATCGGTTCAAACCGTTCGGCGCCAGGGCGAGCGTCGCCGCAACACCAACGGGAGAGCTGGCCAAATCGGGCTACTTCGGCAGCGGCAACCAGTCCAACAGCATCAACCCCTATCTGGTGGAGCTGGAGCGACTCTGGGTGTGCAGTGACGACAGCCGCTGGGAGATTTTCAACGCAACCGCCTTGAAGAATCTGCGGGAGAACCCCAACCAGAGCATGTACTGACCGTGTCGCAGCACCCAGCCGCTCCCGCCGTGTTGCTCTCGTCCCACTTGCCTGGTTTCTACGCATGACCGCTCCTTTGGAAGGCACCGCCAAACAGCAGGCCTCAAAGGTCGAGGCCGCCCTCGGCATGGCCTACGACCTGACCATGCTCAAGGTCGCCTCCGGCGGTGAGGGCGCCATCGAGACCCTGGCAGCAGAGCGGACCGCCGCCTCGCTCCTGCGCATCGTCGCCTTCCTGGAGCGGCCATTCGCGGGCAGTGAAAAACCCGCCCAGCTCAGGGCATTCTGCCTGGATCTGGCTCTGGAACTGCTGGAGCATCCGGCGTGGATGCAACAGGAGGGTGGGGGTGTGGAGAGCGTGCTCTCTCATTTCCTGATGCACCACGACGCCTTCTCGGAGCAACCGACCGCACTAAAGAAGCAGCTCATCTCGCAGTGGGTCGATGCCCTGGACCGAGAGACTGTCGAAAGCCTCAAGGCGGTGATCGACACCCACTTCAAGATCGAAGTGGACCACATTTGGGGCCCGCACGATCTCTGCCTGCGCACCCCTTCCGCCATCTGCCGACAGTCCCACCGCGCAGAGTTCGATACACTGATCGACGCACTGGAAGAGCAGAAGGTGGTCCAGCACGGCGTCACCATCACCTGTGTCCCGTACAGCTTCGAAGGGCGTGTCCACAACGGCAACCTGACCAACGGTGAAGAGGGGGTCGATGTCAGCGAAGAGGCCTTGAAAACAGAGGCGTTTCCCTTCTGGTACGCGTACTTTCTCAAGGTGGATCCCTCCTTTCTGCGCGGCGATGCCGTCTACACCCTGAAGGACATGGCCGAAAGGCTCTTCGACGCCATCAACGAGATTCTCCGGAAGCAGCCCGCCACCTCCGGCCACGACCCGGAGAGCACCGACACACCCCCGGAGAGCACCGACACACCCACCACCGAAGCGTTCAGTGCGATCTACTCCATCCACTCCACCAACGGCGACATAGACTTCCTCGTCAACCTGAGGACCCACCACCTCTCCACCGTCGAGAGACTGGCCAGGCGACTGATCAAACTCTGCCAACCCGATCGGAGCAAGGAAGACAAGTCCCTTGCACTGCAAGGCATGGTCTTCTACCCCCTCTGCCCTGCCGAAGGGGGACTGCAGAGACTGGAGGAGAGCGCTTCGGAACGTCTCGGCAGCCCCGTTGCCGACGACAAAGGCGGCGATGGCAAAGGCGGCGATGGCAAAGGCGGCGACGACAAAGGCGGCGATGGCAAATTCAGCTTCCGCGTCCGGTTCAAGATCGACCCTCGAGCCAGTCAGGCGTTCATTACCGAATTCACCAAAATGTCCAACCAAATCGCCCTGAAGGCCGAGGGTGAACAGGCCGAGGGTGAACAGGCCGAGACGTTAATGGCTTTCCATCTGGTCAACCGGGACGAGGTGGTGGTGGTCAACGTTCAGCCGTGGCATCTACCCGCACTGTTGCGGTTCAAAGAGACCGGGCCGCTGAAAAACCACATCAAGTTCATGGAGACATCGGTCTGCTTTCCCATCACCGAAAGCGCCCCGGAAAGCACCGAAAGCGGCCCGGAGAGCACCGAAAGCGCCCCGGAGAGCACCGAAAGCGCCCCGGAGAGCACCGAAAGCGATCTCGAACCCTACCCCTTCCCCATCAAAGAGCTTCAGAAGAGAGCGAGAAACGGCAAGTCACCTCTCAGTGTCCACTGCAAAGCGGTGCTGCCCAAGGCGCGGGAGCTGAACCAGACCTTTCTTCAGCACTACGACAACCCCATCTTCAACCCGTCGGTGCTGGGGCTTCTGCCCTTTTTCAACATCTACGGTCGGCAGCTCGAGGCGTTGCTGAACGAGAGCCGGACCCGTCGCGATATCATCAAAAAGCACGTGGACATCCTCAAGGAGGCGGCGGACATCTTCAAGGTGGCGTTGTCGCAGCGGCTCCGGGGCAGCATGCCCTATGTTCAGGCCGGGCGGAATCTTCGTTTTCTTCAGAGCACCACGGAGCCCGGTCTGCAACTGCTGCTCAAAGCGGCGGAGTCGGTGGCGATGCAGGCGGTCAGGGAGAACACCGCGAACGGCGAACACTCCGAGAACTGGGAAAACCCACTCGTCGCGCAGGTCTTCAAAGGGCTCTGCGTCTATGATCACGGTCAGCGAGGCGACGGTTACTACACCTCCGAGCCCACCCAGATCATCAATATCCCACGCACGGCGAGCAGCCATCCGGACACCTTCTGGGTGATCTACCACGAGGTGGGGCATCTGCTCGCCCATCAGGCCGATCTGGCCACGCTCATCGCCAAGCTCGATCTCTCCGACCTGGCCAGCGATTTCACCGGTCAAGAGGAACCTGCAAGACCTAACATACTGATTACCGAGTGTTTTTCAGATCTTTTCACCTACCGTTACGGTTTCTACGGAGAGTGGGAGAACTACTTCAACGCCAACATCGACATGCTGCTGCTCACCGATCATGAGGCGACACTGGAGCGGGAGAAGCTGGAGCAGATCGTCGCCCGTCTCTTCGCGGTCTTTCTGGTGCGCGACCACTGGAAGGAGGGCGGGAAGGTTCTGGACAAAGCGGAGCAGTCGAAGCAAGCCAGGGCGTTTCGTGCTGTTCTCAAGGGCGTGGACGCCGTGCTCACGGGCTCAGGCTCCGGGCGGCCTCTCTTCGAGTCGCTGCTCGCCTCCGACGCCTTCAAAGAAACCCAAAGCGACGACGACACCCCCTCCGACGACGCACCCCCCTCCGACGACGAAAACCACCCCGAACCCGACGACCTGGGCAATCTGCTCTACGACAGAAAATATCGCCAGATCTACGCCATGATGGCGCGGTTCAGCGATTTTCAGCGCGCGTTCATCCCCGACGACACCACCCCATCCCGTGACCGTGGTATCGCATGGCTGCGCACGAAAGGGGTGGACTACCTTGACCGCTTTCTCTCCCGAGAGACCACGGAGGTCGCACTGCCCGTCGGCCCCGCCTGCGACGACTACCACTTTCCCGAAGGGGTGGGCGAACAGGACATAATCTGGCATCTCTCTCCCCGTGAGCTGCTCTTCTGTCACCAGTTGTTGATCGAGAAGCTGAGTAGTGACGACAGTCGGGAGGGGGGTTGGCAGGGGCTCAACGCCAGTCAGCGCTATCGTCTGTTGCTGCTGCTGCGCGGCTGCTACTCCAAAGAGAGAAAAAAGGTCTACGCCCAGATGGAGAAAGAGGGCACCTGAGCGTGGTTGTGACTCTTCCGTTGTCTTTGCCTTTGCCGTGGCCGTGGCCGTACCTCTCAAGACAAGAACCACACTCAACACCAGACGCCTTCCCCGATGCACTCCCCCACCCCCCGGCGCGCGATGAAATTCGAGGGAGGGGGGCGTGTTCTGTGCATCCCCGACGTTGGAGGCTCCGTCCTCTTTTTTTTGGCGACGGAGGGTGTGTGCTGTTTTAGGTCCGGTGCCAAACACCCACTTCACTGTGATGCCCAATACTCCGTCCCAGTTC
>JADGBX010000131.1 GCA_015231265.1 Magnetococcales bacterium
CGCGGTTTGGCACGGCCAAATGAGCGACGAACAACGCAGCATGGTGCATTTTCAGGCCAAACCCGAAGGGCTGGCGGTACGCCAGCGCGGTTTTGGGCTAATTGAGGACACGCCCTAGGAGACACTCATGCAACGTGCACTGTTGGCCATGCGCTGGCTGGGAAACGACCGCCGCTTCTGATGCGGTAACGCCTTTGTTACAAAATCTTGTTGTGTTGTGTTGTGCTGAACGGGAGCGCTTCCGGTGTGGAGGCTGCTCCCGTTTCTGCGTTGTTCATCCGGGTATCTGGTGCAGATAGTAGTCCCCAAGATTGATCAGGGATGCCAAAACAACACCTCCCCCGACCATCACCCCCACGCGACCCGGCAGCAGAGTCACCCCTCGTGCTGCAATAAGATAGAAGAAGAGACTTGAAAGAATCGCCCCACGCGGCAGAAACATGGGTTGAATGAACTGGGAGACGATGGCTGGAATCAACAGAGGCAATAGAAACACCATCAGCACCAACACCATCTCCTCCGAACGCTGCCATCTCCCAGGGTCTAAAACCCGCACCGGCACCATGAGGATCCGCCGCAGCACCCCATCCTCACCCTTCTCACCGTGCAGAAGAGCCGATTTAAGAACGCCCGGCAGACAGAGCAGGATCATGCCAACGGCCACCAGTGGCGTCATGATGTACTTGAGGGTGCCGGAGTAGATGGCCAGGGATCCGAAGATGTAGCGAAACAGGGATTCCCGTTCGATCCAGTAGTTGCCCTGAATATCGCTCACCTGCTTCAACATCACGGTGATCCAGGGGAGGTAGAGCAGACCGATGGCAACCTGAAGCAGAATCCAGGTTCGGAACAGACGCTGAATCCGTGGATCCCGGCGCTTCATCCACCAGAGCCCCACCATATAGAGGTTCAGCACCACCGGGAGAAAGACCGCATAGTTGTGGGTGTACAGCGACGCGACGATTGCCAAAACATGGACACTCTTCCAGCCCATCCCCGCCACACCATCTCGAAGACGGAGAAACGCCAACAGCGCCAACAGGGAACAGAGCAGGAAAAGCGGATACATGCGCGCATCCTGGGCATGGTGCACATGGAAGGGAACGATGGCCACCATCAGCGCCATGCCATGAGCCGGTACGGTGCCGAAGAGCCGCCTTCCCACCATCCAGGCCGGAATGATCAGAATCGTCCCCAGAAGCGCCGACACGCTGCGGAACGCCATGGGTGAGGTGCCGAAGATCTGGATCCAGTAGTGAACCGTCAGATAGTAGAGGGGAGGATGGACATCATTCTTATCCCCCCAGCCGAGAATCGACGCCACATCCATCTGAGTCAGATTAACCGTGAAGCGCTCATCCTTCCAATAAGGCGCAGCATCCAGAAGGACAAAACGGACCACTGCCGCAACACAGATGATCGCGATCAGAACCCAAACTGCTTGTCGATCACCCTCCTCTCCTGCCGAGTGATCGGGCCGGTTCTCTGCACGGTTACTCATGCCAAACGCCCTCCATCCTGTTCCTTAGCCCCGCCATGAAACGCACTCTCCGATACCGTCACCTCCTCTGCCCCCGCATCCTCGTGAACACTGCGTAGCACGTAGATGGGGCGTCCCTTCACCTCACTGTGGATGCGGCCCACATACTCACCGATGATGCCCAGACTGATGAACTGCAGACCCCCCAGAAACAACATGATCACCACCAGTGACGCATAACCTGGTGTATCAACACCGAAAATCAGGGTCTTGATGATAACGATCAAGGCATAGACAAAAGCCGACAAAGAGACGACAACACCCAGATAGGTCCAGAAACGGAGCGGCGCCGTGCTGAAGGAGGTGATACCGTCGATGGCAAAATTCCAGAGCTTCCAATAGTTCCACTTGGTGGCACCCTGATGGCGTGCCTCCCTGGCGTAGCTGATGGTGGTCTGTTTGAAACCAGGCCAGGAGAAGATCCCCTTCATGAAGCGCTCTTGCTCCCGCAGTGGGCGAATCGCCTCCACGACCACCCGATCCATCAGGCGGAAATCACCCACATTCTGCGGGATGCGCACTTCGGAAATCCTGTTATGCAACCGGTAGAACGCCGCGGCGGTCATCCGCTTCGGCAGTGTATCGCTCTGTCGATCGGTGCGCTGGGCCAGAACCACCTCATACCCCTGCCGCCAACGTGTCACCATTTCGGGGATCAACTCCGGTGGATCCTGGAGATCGCTGTCCAACGGTATGGCAGCCAGTCCACGCATGTGATCCAACCCCACGGTCATCGCAGCTTCCTTGCCGAAATTTCTGGCCAGTTCGAAGATGCGCACCCCTGGAATCTCCTGCCGCTTCTCCAGCAGTCGGGCAAGAGTGTCGTCCCGGCTTCCATCATCGATGCAGACGATCTCATAACTCTCACCACACTGTTCGAGAACCGTACACAGGCGCGCAAACAGCGTTTCGATATTGTCCGCTTCGTTGTAGAACGGAATGATGATGGAGAGTGTTGGTGGTGTATAGGACATGATGATGGCCTGCCGTTCCATTCAAGTTAGCCCGGATCGTACACGAATCGTCTCAATGATCACTTAATCCGATTGATTCTACAGCGTCTTTGCCGAATATACGTCCTATTTGCCGTGTGGCAAATTGAGAATAAAACGCTGTAGAATCAAAGAACACGTGAGGGCGTCTGCAATGCGTGCACTCTCTGGGTTAGACTCTGTCTGAAAATAGGTTCTGCTCGCTGCGGCTGCGTTGAAATCACCCCGGCAAGCGCTGGAGTCTCCATGATGAAACACCCTTCCGAGGGTGTCCATCGATTAATTGCCAAGAGATGTGTTCACAAATCGACGGAACATGTTTATGCTTGGTTCATTGTGCTCCGAGTTTTCTGTCTGTTTAAAGAGAGGAGCAATCTGGTTGGCACCTCGGGGAAATCGCGTCTGGTGTCTATAATGGAGATGACGATTCCGTCACTCTCCTATTTTCTCCCTCTGAATTCCAAGAGACCGCACCATATGACGTCATGTTTAGGAGAAGCAGGGTGAAGCGACTTTTTATACATTTTCTGATGGCAACAGCTCTTATGCTCGGTGCCTGTTCACAGTCCGAAGAGAAGACTGATGGCAAGAAGGAAGGATCGGCTGAATCCACGGCCATTCCGGAATCCCGTTTCGTAACTATCGGCACCGGCGGCGTCACCGGGGTGTATTACCCTGCCGGGGGCGCCATCTGCCAGATGGTCAACAAGGGCCAGGGCAGCAGTGGTATCCGTTGCAACGTCGAGTCCACCGGTGGCTCGGTCTACAACGTCAACAGCCTGCTGGCGGGCGAGATGGAGTTCGGCGTCTCACAGGCCGATGTCGTCTACAAAGCGCGCGTTGGTCAGGAGCCCTTCAACAGCAAACGCTCCACTCTGCGCAGCCTCTTCTCACTGCACACCGAGGTGGTGACGCTCACCTCACGGGCCGATTCCAATATCGAGAAGATCGCCGATATGCGCGGCAAACGCATCAATATCGGCAACCCCGGCTCCGGCAATGAGCGCACCGCCCGTGAATTGCTGTTCGTCTGTGGCATCAAAGAGGACGAACTGGCCCTGGCAGGACGTCTCAAAGCGTCGGAAATGCCCGACGCCATCCGCGACAGCAAGCTGGATGCCTACTTCTATGTCGTCGGCCATCCCACAGCCAACATCAAGGATGTCTCTTCCAGTCTCCCCGTGCGCATCGTGCCGCTGCAGGGTAACTGCGTCAACACCATCATCAAGACGCAACCCTACTTCGTCCCAGCCAGCATCCCTGGCGGACTCTATACCGGCGTTGACGAGGACGTTCCCTCCTACGGCGTGAAAGCGACCATCGTCTCTTCCACCAAGGTGCCGGAAGAGGTGGTCTATGAAGTTGTCCGAGCCGTATTCGAGAACCTGAAGGACTTCCGACTCCAGCATCCGGCTTTCAAGGATCTTGATCACACCAACATGTTGCAGGGATTGACAGCACCGCTCCACCCCGGCGCTCTCCGTTACTATCAGGAAATGGGTTGGAAATAGCCTCCTGAACGCAGAGACTTTTCAAACACAAAAAAAGCGCCGATGCTGAGATTGGCGCTTTTTTTGTGTTCAGACGCTATTTTGATTGAGCGTCATACCAACCTGAAGAGTTGGGAAAACTGTGCCATCTTCATCACCTCACGCACCTGTGCGTTGGCGTTTTTCAGGGTGATGTCCGCCTTACCTCCACCACACATCTCGCGCATCATCAACAACATACCCAAACCAGCGCTCTCGATGTTTTCGGTCTCGGAAAGGTCGACGATATAGTTGAAACCGGGTCCGGCCCCGGTAATCGCCTGCATGAATCCACCTCGCTGATCCCAGTTAAGAATACCGGAGACCTGCAGGGTGATGGTTGTTCCCTCTTTCGTCGATGTGATCGCCATGTCTCTTCCTCACCTGTCGTTGTTCTTCGATTCTGACTGAGACAACGCCTGTTTGCGTACTTTGACTCTGGCCCCCTCACTTCCAATCACACCGAAGTCTACTCTTTCTTCAACACACTGCTGAACTCACGGTCGGTCTGAGCAATGTGCTCGGTCAACCACTTAAAGAGAAATGCATGGGTCTCCTCTGCGATGGTTCGCTGACTCTCGACATCATCTGCATCCGTAAAGCGTTTGGCATAGGCAGAGACTTTCCCCTCCAACGCCCTGTGCTCTTGGAGGTGGTCACTCTTCTTTGAGTAGGTCACCGTCTTCATCAACTCCTCTTCGAACGAGAAGTGTGTTTTGACATAGGTATCAAGGCTGGCGAAGACATGCTCCATGGAGAAGGTGTGCTCTTCCCCCTTCAAGGTGAGAGTGATCTCATCGAACAACATGAAGAGGAGCTGGTGCTGGGCATCGATGGCAGGATGGCCCACAAGATATTTATCAGGCATCGCAGGGGTTGCGTTCATTGTCATGCTACCGCTGTAGTAAGTTGAGAGACGGAAGGTGTCATGTGTCGAATGATACAGGGATTCCATGACTCCATGCTATTATTTTTTACAGAAAGAACCCCCGAATAGACGCCCATTCTTTACAATGAGTGATGGGGAAGATGCTTTTGATGGAATAACAGAACGACCATCCCCTTGTTTTTCTTTTGGATCTATCCTCAGTCTTTCATCATGCATCACTTGGAAATCAGAATCCACCTTCCGAAAAACGACACCGCTGCCTAGAATGTGTTCACCGAAGCGGGCTGGGACGTCGCCGGTGGGGCGGGCAACCGTCACACGGGAGGAAAGTCCGGGCTTCACAGGGCAGGATGCCGGGTAACGCCCGGCGGGGGCAACCCCAGGGACAGTGCCACAGAGAGCAGACCACCGGTCCGGGGAGTTTCACTCCCTGCCGGCAAGGGTGAAAGGGTGCGGTAAGAGCGCACCGCGTCCCTGGTAACAGGGATGGCAGGGTAAACCCCATCCGAAGCAAGACCAAATCGGGGACATACACGGGTAGCCCGCCCGGTCCCAGGGTAGGTCGCTTGAGATGGCCGGCAACGGTCGTCGTAGATGAATGTCGTCCTCTCCGCCACCCTTAGGAAAGGTGGTGGATGACAGAACCCGGCTTACAGGCCCGCTTCGGCTCCTCGCAACTGTTGCACTCATGCAACACTTCGCCAATTATTCATCTTTGCCATGTATCGAATTCCGGACGCGCTTGCACCTTTCCGTCACTGATCCACTTCTGATACAGCAGGCTGCTGATTTATTCCCCACTTTTTCCCACATAATCCCGGTAATTGTCTAAAAAATGCGCATGATGACCATTATTCATGCGAAATTTCCGTATTATTTGATCTTGATCAAGAGTTTTTTTCAGCAGCAACCCTCAGCAATGGGTCACTGCCCCACTTGACACCACCTTTCCGGTCACAAAGCGCTGTATTTTCAGACGAATAGACATTAACTTATATTTATTTCAATATGTTACGATCCACCGTGAGACACATTCATGAAGCAAACCAGCTAAATTGATCGCACCATAAAAAACGTTAAATCAGGCCTTGACAGCCTCCCGACCCGACGTTGATACTCATGTTGTGGGAGGAAGTGGGAAGCAGTGGGGCAAAGAGAGCACCGTTAACCGAGACAGTATGGCTGATCCTTTCAATGGAGAGCACATTCTTCTCCTCTCGCAGCACCATGACACCCTATTCACCCCGAAGTGATTGGTCCAATCGAGGGCAGTAGTGCAGGTGTGGCAGGAGCTGACAGCAGGTGTTTCTCGGACAACACAGCCATAGTCTGGACGACAAGGGACGGATCAGCCTTCCGGCACCGTTTCGCAAGGTTGTCCAGGGGTTGGGTTCGGACCGGGTGATCCTGACCCGTGGCATCGGCCCCTGCCTGCTGGGATTCACCGTCGAAGCGTGGCAGAAACTGGTGGACAAACTCACCATGGAACCCATGCTCGACCGGGAGGTGGAAGCGTTTGAACGTATCTATGCCGCCCACGCCTGTGAAACCCCCGTGGATCGCCAGGGAAGAGTGTTAATACCGCCGTTCCTCAGGAACTATGCGGCGATAGAAAAAGATGTCCTGTTTGCCGGCCGGATTCGAAAATTCGAGATCTGGCAACCGGGACGTTGGGATGACGCGGTGCAAGAGAGCACCGCCCTTCTGTCCGATGGCGGGCGTTTGAACGCCATCATCTGAGTCACTGACCAGGTGTTAGGCGTCTGAGCCCATGTTTCATCATCGGACCGTTCTTTTACAGCCAGCGATCGAAAGGCTGGCCCCTGTCGCGGGTGGTACCTATATAGATGCCACTTTCGGCGGCGGGGGTCACAGCCTTGCCTTATTGGAGGCGTCGGCGCCGAATGGCCGGGTGATCGGTCTTGACCGCGACCCCGACGCCATCGCTCATGGCCAACGCCTCGTGGAGGGGTCCGACACACGGCTCTCTCTGCACCACACCCCCTTTTCGGGTCTCAGCACGGTTCTGGAAACCGTTGGCCCACCCGCCCCTGATGGCATACTCTTTGATCTGGGTGTTTCCAGCCATCAACTGGATCGAGCGGAGAGAGGGTTCTCTTTTCGACACGACGGCCCGCTGGACATGCGGATGAACGGTAAGGACGACCACTGCCCAACTGCTGCCGATCTGGTCAACACGCTGGAACAGGAGGCTCTGGCCAACCTCCTTTACACCTATGGCGAAGAGCGCCGCAGTCGCCGGGCCGCTCGGGCGATTCTTCAACACCGCAAGAGTCATCCCCTGACCACCACGGGTGCATTGGCAGACCTTCTGGCCCGTGTCCTGCCCCGCAACAAGAAGGGGCACCATCCGGCAACCCGCTGCTTTCAGGCGTTACGCATCGCCGTCAACGGCGAGCTGGATGAACTGCAGAGCGGGCTCGATCAGGCCATGAAGCAGGTAGCGGTTGGAGGACGCGTTGCAGTGATCTCCTTTCACTCTCTGGAGGACCGAATCGTCAAGCGGGCTTTTCAGGCGGCCTGTCGTCCGCGTATCCTTCTGGATAGCTGGGGTCGGCAACGGCAGCGGGATGAAGCGCTATTCCGCCCGGTGACTCGCAAACCCATCGAACCGGATGCACGGGAGACCGACGACAACCCCCGCGCCAGGAGTGCCCGTCTGCGCGTCGTGGAACGCACCGCGTCGGAGAGAAACGATGACTATTCGTAAGTGGATCATACCAGCCATACTGGCCGTCATTCTGGCAGCGACAGCGGTGGTGACCGTCACCTCCCGCAACGCTCTTCTTTCCGCACACCGGGATCTGCAAACCCTTGAAAAACGCTACCGCACCCTGAAAGAGAAGGAACAGACACTGCGTGTCGAGTGGGTATCACGTACCGATCTCAACACCATTGAACGCCGCGCCCGCTCCGAACTCGGCATGCTGCCCCCCCGTACCGACCAGTGGCGGGTGGTGACACCATGATTGGCAGAAAAGGGAAAAAAACGGCCACCGGCAAGAGCACATCCTCTGGCAGCGGCAAACGGTCACGCCGGGCAAACCAGGGCCGCAAACGGATGAAAAAAGCGGCCTCATCCCAACGCAACCGGGGCGCCTCCTACCGCTCCTGGCGCGTACCGGGACAGGACAGACTCGGCAGTGTCGAGCTACCGGATGGCCGATCCAATTTCGTGGCAGGATTCTTTGTTCTAGCCTTTGTCATTCTGGCGATCCGGGCGGTTGATCTGGCGGTTCTGCAGGGTGACACCCTGCAGAAAAAAGCCCAGAGACAGCACGAAACCAAAGTGA
>JADGBX010000132.1 GCA_015231265.1 Magnetococcales bacterium
TATCCCCCACCTTACCCGATGGTTTTGACGTTTGTTTGAAGGGATTTATAAATTTGAAGGGATTTATAAAAAGGAAAAGGCGGAAGTCAACACCGCGGAACCCATGGTTCCGCACCTCCTTTTAGGGGGAAGTATGGCCACGGAAACGGAAAAGACGAAAGACAACACCGCGGAACCCATGGTTCCGCACCTCCTTTTAGGGGGAAGTATGGCCACAGCAACGGCAACGTCAAAAGAAACGTCAAAACCTTGAGGCTCTGCCTCAAACTCCGGCAGGGTCCCCGCACCCTGCACCCGACCTGTTTAAAGGCCACACATTAAAGGCCACACATTAAAGGCCACACATTAAAGGCCACACAGCACTCCCCTCTTCTCACCGCACCCCTTTGTTCGGCACCCTGGAGAGCAGCGTCAACAGATCCTGCCGCCGAATCGGCTTGGTCAGATGCCCATCACACCCAGCACTGAAACAGTTCTCCGCCACCTCGCGCATGGCGTGCGCCGTCAACGCAACGATGTGACACTCACTGCGCCCCAACTCCCGCTCCAAACGCCGAATTTCGAAGGTGGCCTCATAGCCATCCATGCGCGGCATCTGTAGATCCATCAGAATGATATCGAAGCGCTCTTCTCGACACCGTTCAACCGCCTCAAAACCATCACACGCTTCAATGATGCGAACCGGATCTTTCTTGAGGAACGCCTTGATCAAGAGACGATTATCCTCGGCATCATCCACCACCAGAAGCGTCAACGCCTGATCGATTATCGGCGCTCCCGACACCTCACAGATACCGCTGCGCTCCCCCTCACCCTCCAACGACGTCACCTCGGTCATGGGTAATGCAAAACTGAAACGACTACCGACTCCCTCGGAACTCACCACCTCGATGCCCGCTCCGCCCATCATGGTGACCAAACGCTGACAGATGGCCAACCCCAGACCGGTTCCACCGGTGCGCTGCGTCGAGGAGACCTCACCCTGCTCGAAAGGCTGAAAAATGCGGGACTGGTGCACCTTGGGGATACCGATTCCCGTGTCGGAAACGGAGAAGAGAATCGTTTCGGAACCAACACGCTTCACTGAAAAGGTGATGCGCCCGGTGTTGGTGAATTTAACCGCATTGAAGAGGAGATTCAGAAGCACCTGATGGAGTCTGGCAGCATCACCGGCAATGCGCTGCGGCAGAGCGTCGTCCAGACGCACCACCAGCGCCAACCCTTTGGCTTCGGCCATGGGTGACATGATCTCGGTCACCTCCTGCACACTGTGACGCAGATCCATCGGCAGAATATCCAGCGTGAACTGGCCCGCCTCGATCTTGGAGAAGTCGAGAATGTCGTTGATCAGGGAGAGCAGGTGACGCCCGGCCCGATTGGAGGCGTTGAGGTAGTGGCGGTGCTCCTCGTCGAGATCGGCCTGCTCCATGAGCTGGCCCATGCCGAGGATCACATTCATCGCCGTGCGCAGTTCATGGCTGGTGGTGGAGAGAAAATCGGACTTGGCACGACTGGCGGAACCGGCCCGCCTCTCCGCATCCTTGAGCAGCTCCAACAGACGCAGAATGATCGACACCACCACCAACGACGTCAGCAACGCCGCCACCGCACCGGTGATCAAAAAATCCCCACGCAGCGTGCCGTGAATCACCAGGCTCATCACGCCCACGACGGTGATGGCGATCACCATCGAAGCGATGACGGAGGAGAAGAGAATCCGCACCACACTCAGACGGCGCAATACGGTAATCAAACGTTTCAACAGCCGAACTCCCGGGCCAGCCTTGATCAGGAAGAGTCAGATAGATTCGGAAAGAGTCAGGAAATAGCGCAGAATAAGAAGAGATCTCATCGGCGTAACATCGAACAGTCATCAACAATGCCGTCGGTGCCGAAAGATCTTCTCAGCAAGAAGAACCGGAGGTTCATCCAAAGCGCGGCATCCTCTCGGTCTCATGAGAGTTCGCCTCGCCGATCATCGTGCCATAAAAGAACAATTTCCATCCCGTTCAAAAAGGAACACCCCCTCATCACACGCAGGATATCGGGCCGCGTCAGCAACGACAACCCCGTTCAATGACGAGGGGCGCGCCAGAGGTTCCAGTTACACTCCGGTCGAAGCAGGATATCATTGGATTTACATCACAGATGTTTGATTATTATTTGTTAACGCCTTTTCCTTGGACGCACCGTTATGACGACCGTCACCTCTCAACGTCACCGCTCACGGTCACTATACGGTCAAATCTTCTCCTTGGTGACCGTTCCACTGCTGGTCATGAGCCTGGGCATCCTGCTCAGCAACTACGTCGTCACAAGCGTTCTGCACGCACTGGGGCTCCAGACCATCACCATCCTGAAGGGTGCTGAGTTTCTCATGGCACTCGGTCTGGTGTGGGCCTGCGTGCGCGTCCTGAATGCTCTGTTTTGGCATCTTTTCTCCCACCACGATCCCAGTTTTTCCGTACCGGCTCTGCTCAACAACATCTCCCTGGCCATTCTCTGGATGTTCGGCATCGCCATCATCTCGGCGCTGGCGTTCAAAACCTCCATGGTGGGTCTGATCACCACCTCCAGCGTCACTCTGGCGGTGATCGGGTTTGCCCTGAAGAACACCATCACCGACCTCTTCTCCGGCATCGCCATCAGTGTGGAGCACGCCTTTAAGGTGGGAGACTGGCTGGAGATGGACAACGGCATCGTCGCCCAAGTGGAGGACATGACCTGGCGCACCACCCAGCTCATGACCAAGGACGGTCGGCGCATGATCGTGCCCAACGGCAAGTTCTCCTCGCAGATCTTCTACAATCACGACAACCCCACCAGCATCATCCGCTCCCAACTGGACGTCACCCTGGACTATGCGGTAACCGGCTATCAAGCGGAGCGCATCTTGATCTCCTCGGCGCTCCAGGTTGCCGATGTTGCCGCTCAGGACAAGAAACCCATCGGGCGCATCGTCTCCCTGTCTGAGCGGGGGGTGGTGTGGCGGGTGTTCTTCTGGAATTCCAACTACGATATCAGCCACGGTAACCGCTATAAGGTGCATCGCAACATCCTGCGCAATCTGCATCTGGCCGGTCTTCGGGTGCCCGCCATGGTGTGGCAGCGCAACAGCTCCGGCACCACGACCACCACGACCCACACCGATCAGAAAGAGATACTCGCTTTTATCGCCCGAATTCCCCTCTTCCGCCTGCTCTCGGAGAAGGAGAAGCGCTATATCGCCCAACACTCCGAATTGAGGTGGTGTGGTCCCGGCACCCCCGTCGTCCAGCAGGACGAACCAGGCGACAGCCTTTTCGTGATCAAAGAGGGCCACCTGAGCATCACCATCAACGACGATCACGGTAAGAAACAGGAGTTGGATCAATTGGGGCCGGGCAAGTTCTTCGGTGAGATGTCGCTTCTGACCGGCGCCCCGCGCAGCGCCACCGTCACGCCTCTGGTAGAGAGCAGTCTGTTTGAAATCGACAAAGAGATTCTCGCCCCCATCATCGAAGAGCGGCAGGAGCTGATCGAAGAGTTGAGCATCATCCTGGCCGACAGAGCGCTGCAAACCCGCAACTCGATGGCAGTGGATGAGGCTGTCCTCGCCAGCAACCGCTCCAGCCTGACCGTCGCCTTCATCGGCAAGATGAAACGGTTCTTCAAGATGACCGGGGCCTAACGAGATGGCCAGGTCATAACGACAGGCCCGACAACCGGAAACCGTTGGCGATCGTTCCGGCTGCCGGTATGATGCCTGAAAAAGAGCAGCCACCTGCCAAATGCCAGCCACTGCCGGACCGCATGCCAGGGAATGTGTCCATGATCGATATCGCCGCAACCTTTCAACAGCACATGAATACGGTAGCGTCTCTGCACGCCATGATCCCCGAGATCGAGAAGGTCGCCAAACGGATGAGCGCCTGCATCCGCCACGGCGGCAAGATTCTCTGGATGGGTAACGGCGGCAGCGCGGCGGACAGCCAACACCTGGCAGCGGAGCTGGTGGGACGCTTCACACGGGAGCGCGCCGGGCTCGCCTCCATCGCCCTCACCACCGACACCTCGATCCTCACCGCCGTTGGCAACGACTACGGCTACGATGCGATCTTCTCCCGACAGGTGGAGGCGCTGGCCCGCCCCGGCGATGTGGTTGTCGGCATCACCACCTCCGGTAACAGCCCCAACATTCTGCGCGCCTTCGACACCGCCGATGCACTGGGCGTGGAGACGGTCGCCTTCAGTGGCCGGGATGGCGGCGAGGCGGCCAAACGGGCACGATCGGCGCTGACGGTTTCCGCCAAGGAGACCGCCCGCATCCAGGAGTGCCATATTCTCATCGGCCATATACTCTGCGACTGGATCGAGAAGGAGCACGCTCTACGCGTCCAGTCGGAGGCGTCCTGACCGGACGCTTACCCACGACTCACCAACACGGGACTGTCAGCCATGAAACCATCGGTCTTCAGCCAACGCGACCGGGTGCTGGATACCCTGAGTGCCGGATTCCACGCCAAATCGGTCCTGGTAATCGGCGACCTGATGCTGGACCGCTACATCTGGGGCGAGGTGTCGCGCATCTCGCCGGAAGCGCCCGTGCCGGTGATCTCGATTCAACGAGAAACCGAACGCTGCGGCGGCTCCGCCAACGTCGCGCTCAATCTGGCCAACCTGGGCATTCGGCCGGTGATCGCCGGCTATGTGGGCGATGACGAAGAGGGGCGACGGCTGGGCATTCTGCTGGGAGAGTCGGGGGTGGACACCTCCCTCCTGGTGACGGTAAAGGATCAACCCACCATCACCAAAACCCGCATCCTCGGCGGCCATCAACAGATTCTGCGCATCGACCGGGAACCCCCCTCGTTCACCGAACCCGATACCGAACCGGCCACCGGCAAACTGCTGGAGCACACCATCAACCTCATCCGAGGCGGACGGCCACCGGCGGCGATCCTGCTCTCCGACTACGCCAAAGGGGTGTTGACCACCAAGCTCTCACAAGAGGTGATCCACGAAGCTCGGGCCAAGGGCATTCCGGTGCTGGCCGATCCCAAAGGGGTGCACTATCACAAGTATCGCCACGCCACGGTGCTCTCCCCCAACCGCAACGAACTGGCGGCGGTAACCCGGCTCGATGCCGACGATCTCAACGGCCTGCTGCACGGTGGTGAGACGCTGCGCGTCAATCTGGAGGTGGACGCCCTGGCGGTAACCCTGAGTGAACAGGGCATCGCCCTGGTGGATGGCGACACCGGCCCACGGCGCATCCCCTCGGTGGCTCAGGAGGTGTTTGACGTCTCCGGTGCCGGAGATACCGTCATCGCCACCATGGCCGCCGGTCTGGCCAACGGTCTCGACCGCCTCGACGCCCTGCATCTGGCCAACATCGCCGCCGGGGTGGTGGTCGCCAAGGTGGGAACAAGCCCCGTCACCCGCCCGGAGCTGCTGGCCGCCGTCTCTCAGGAGGAGGCGTTCAGCCAGTCCGATAAGATCTGCCGTTCCCAAGAAGAGCTGATGTCGCGGGTGGAGTTCTGGCGTCAGAGCGGCAAGCGCATCGTCTTCACCAACGGCTGTTTCGATCTTCTGCACGCCGGTCACGTGGACTATCTGGAGCGGGCGCGCGCCCTGGGCAGCCGCCTGATCGTCGGCCTCAACACCGACGCCTCGGTGCGTGAACTCAAAGGCCCGGAACGCCCCATCATCGGTGAGAAGGACCGGGCGCGGGTGCTCGCCGCCCTCGCCTCGGTGGATGCGGTGATGCTCTTCGACGAGGAGACCCCGCTCGACCTCATCACCCAGGTGCGGCCCGAGATCCTGGCCAAAGGGGCCGACTACACCGAAGAGCAGGTGGTGGGCGGCAAAGAGGTGCGCTCCTGGGGCGGACGGGTCGCCCTGGTGCCTCTGGTGAAGGATCGCAGCAGCAGCAACATCGTCGGCGCCATCCGGGAGACGCCCCAGCGTTCGGACTTGAAGGAGAATGCACAATGATCATCGTCACCGGCGGTGCGGGATTCATCGGCGCCAACATCGTGCACGGCCTCAACCGGGCGGGTGAGACCAACATCCTGGTGGTGGATAATCTCACCAAGGGGGACAAGTTCCTCAACCTGCGTGATCTGCTCTACGCCGACTACATGGACAAGGTGGAGTTTCGCCACGCCCTCGAAGCGGGGAGATTCGACGAAACCAAGATCACCGCGATCTACCATCAGGGCGCCTGCTCCGACACCATGGAGTACGATGGCCGCTACATGCTGGATAATAACTTTACCTATTCGAAAGTTCTTCTCCAGTTCGCCCTGCGCTACCGCATCCCCTTCGTCTACGCCTCCAGCGCCGCCACCTACGGCGACAGCACCACCTTCAAGGAGGTGCCGGAGAACGAGAACCCCCTCAACGTCTACGGCTACTCGAAACTGCTCTTCGACCAGTACGCCCAGCGTCACTTCCGTCAGGCCAAGAGCACCATCGCCGGTCTGCGCTATTTCAACGTCTACGGCCCCCGCGAAGTGCACAAGGGGCGCATGGCCTCCATGGTGTATCAGCTCTACCACCAACTGGCGGGAGACGGGGTGTGTCACCTCTTCGAAGGGACCGGTGGCTATGAGAACGGCGGCCAGCGGCGGGACTTCGTTTCGGTGGCCGATGTGGTGGATGTGAACCTCTTCCTGGCACGGGGTGAACCGCGTCAGGGTATCTTCAACGTCGGCACCGGCAAGAGCCGCAGCTTCAACGCCATCGCCCGCGCCATTATCAAAGAGATCGGCAGAGGCGAAATCCGCTACAAACCGATGCCGGAAGTGCTGGCGGAGAAGTATCAGAACTTTACCGAAGCTGATATCGGCGCCCTGCGTGCCGCAGGCTACGACACCCCCTTCACCGAGCTGGAAGAGGGGGTTGCCGCTCTCATTCGGACACTGGCCGGCGACACGTAACAGCGCGCATCGTTCACAGCCCGCATGCACTCTTTTTGTGTACCCTGATCACTCACACCCCCCGAACCAGCGATGCACCCAGTCCGGGATCAGTCCACGTGCTTCGAGCATCTTTTCTTGACTCTGTCTTCTCGAAGATGACGATTGAGGCTCTACACTGAAAACTGTTGATTTCGGTAGAGCGTCCGGTGGGCGCGCTGCTTCCGTGTTTTCTTCAGCCCACCTTCTTCTTCCATCAGTTGAATAAATGATATGATTAGTTTATATTTCCGCAGAATTTATATTCAAACCTACATATATCGGGGGATATATCATGGGGACTCCACTTCTCAGAAGACGTGAGCACGGCTTCTCGTTGCTCGAACTCGCCATCACCATCGTCATCATCGGCATGGTCGTGTCGGCGGTTGCCGTGGGTCGCAACACCATGCGCAGCGGCGAGGCGTTCAAGGCGTATCAGCAGTTCATCAATCCCTGGGTGCAATCGGCCATTCAGCGCTACCAGAACACAGGCCTCTCCGGATTCGGTACGACGGGCGGGCTTAACAGCGATCCCTACAACTTCGGTGGCGGCACTATCGACCGCCAGAGCGCTACGTATGCCGAGGGTATGGTGACCGTGGTATTTACCCTGTCGGAGTCGATGCGGGTGGATGCTCTGGAGGAACTTCAGGGCGTGGTTGAGAATGGCTTTGAGTCAGCCAGGAAGATCGGCTTCACGCAGGAGAGTATCTCTGTCGCCTTTGAGTTGGCTGGTGTGAATCAAACTACTGGGAGTGAAGTGACTGAGACGACTGAGACGACTGAGACGACTGAGACGACTGAGGATGACACTCCACCGGTCATAACTCATCAAGCAGTTGATATACTTCCAGATCAAATAAAAGTATATATCCATTATTTAAACAGCATGACACACCAAGGGGCACCAAGACAGGTCACGCTTCAGGGAATTAACATAACCTCAGAAGGGTTTGGTGACATGACAATCGAAGAACCTGGTCAACCTCCAATAACCTATTCTGCAGAGGAGCTTCTTTGGCCATAATGATTTGTGGTATCCAGGTTAACTTGTCTGTTGATAACAGAAGAACCACAAGTTAGGTCGGGAAAAGCACCCACCTTGACGTCTCATGACGAGCGTTCGGGGTGGGTGTTCTTGTTTTTGATGCTATGAACCAAAATCCAGAGAACAGGAGAGATGCCCAAGGGCAAACGTATTCAGCGGAGTGGTTAGCAACGTCGGAGACACCGATGCTCCCTCGGTGACTGAAGGCAGCCTGTGCGTCCGATTTCGGTACACTCCTTCTGTACGCTCGGTTTGCACGC
>JADGBX010000133.1 GCA_015231265.1 Magnetococcales bacterium
GCGGCTTTGGTCAGCTCAAGGCGGAAGAGAAAGGGGTGGAGCTGCTCTTCGACATCGATCCCGACCTGCCCATGGATCTGATCGGCGATCCGTTGCGACTGGGGCAGATTCTGACCAATCTGGGCAACAATGCGGTGAAGTTCACCGATCGGGGCGAAATCGTCATCGCGGTCCGGCTGGAGGAGAGAGAGGGGAGCCGAGCCTGTTTCAGCTTCGCCGTGCGCGACACCGGCATCGGCATGACACCGGAACAACAGACAAGACTCTTCCGCTCCTTCAGTCAGGCCGACAGCTCCACCACCCGCAAATACGGCGGCACCGGCCTGGGGCTCACCATCTCCAAACGGCTTACCGAGCTTATGCAGGGGGAGATCTCCGTGCAGAGCGTTGCCGGTGAGGGCAGCACTTTCCGTTTCACCGCCTGGTTCGATATTCAGGCAGCACCACGCCGCCATCCCGCCGCCACGCGGGAGGAGCTGGCCGGCACCCGCGTTCTGGTGGTGGACGACAACACCACCGCCCGAGAGATTCTCGCCACCATGGCCCAGCGGTTCGGGTTGCGCGTCGATGCGGTCTCCAGCGGCGAGCAGGCTCTGGAACAGGTGGGCAAGGCCAGTCGGGAAGGCGCTCCCTACGACCTCGCCCTGATGGACTGGAAGATGCCCGGCATGGATGGTATCGAGTGTGCCGACCGCCTCTCCACCGTCTCGGAAACCACCCCCCCTGCCGTCGTCATGGTGACCGCCTATGGCCGGGAGGAGGCGATGGACGCCGTGGGAGACAGGGAGCTGCCCATCTCCACCCTGCTCAGCAAGCCGGTCACCGCCTCCACCCTTCTGGATGCGATCAGCGCCGGACTCGGACGGGGTGTCGTACGCAGGGAGAGTGCCTTTGCAACCCGCTCCGGCAACGACGTTCTCAAGGCACTGACAGGCGCCCACGTGCTTCTGGTGGAGGACAACGAGATCAACAGCGAACTGGCTCTGGAGCTTCTGGCCAACGGCGGCGTCACCGCAGAGCTGGCATCCAACGGTCGCGATGCGTTGGAACTGGTGCAGTCGAAACCGTTCGATGGCGTGTTGATGGATATTCAGATGCCGGTAATGGACGGCTACACCGCCACCGCCCGCATCCGGGAACAGTCACGCTTCCGAGATCTACCCATCATCGCCATGACCGCCAACGCCATGGCCGGTGACAGGGAGAAGGTGATCAACGCCGGCATGAACGATCACATCGCCAAACCGATCAACGTGCGCGAGATGTTCGCCACCATGGCCCGCTGGATCACCCCTTCCGGCATCACCGCCCCTTCTGCCGCCACCCGCACGGAGAGCCTCCGCCAGGAACCTCCCGGCAAAAGCGACAGCCTCAACGATCTCCCCGGCATCGACACCGCGGCCGGTCTGGCCACCACCCAGGGCGATGAAACCCTCTTCCGGCGCCTGCTGGGGAAATTTTTCAACAGCCAGGCGGGGTTCCTCGACGACTACCGCCACGCGCTCGCCTCGGACGACCGGGAAGGCGCCATCCGCCTCGCCCACACCCTCAAAGGGGTGGCGGGGAACCTGGGCGCCCGCCAGATTCAGGAAGCGGCAAAAGAGCTGGAACACGCCACCGTGAACAGCAAGACTGCGGAATCCATCGACCCACTCCTGGAGGCCACCGGAGAGGCTCTGGCAACGGTGATTGAGGGTCTTCGCCCCATGATGACGGAGAACGTTTCCACCTCAGAACCGAGACAGGCCATCGACAAAGAAGCGGTCAAAACTCTTCTGCACCAGATCCGCAACCACCTGGAGGCGTCCGATTCCGAAGCGGCGGATAGGATTGAAGAGCTGCTGCCTCTGGTCAAAGGCACCCCCTTGATCGCTCAGGCAAACACACTCTCCACCGCCATCGGCGACTACGACTTCGAAACCGCGCTGACGCAGCTCAACGCCTTCTCCGAAACACTTGAGGCCGTCGAATGAACCATTTTCGGCGCGCACTCGCTACGCTCCCCCTGCTGCTCGTCGGCTGCTCAGGACTCGATCTCCGCCCCGGCATTCCGGATGCCCAGGGGAACCGCTGGCTCTGGATCGAAAAGGACGTGGCCTTTCCGTACCAGTTCGGCCAGGTGGATTACACGCCTACATGCACGGAGATGACAATCGAAGCGACGGCACACTGTACAGATCAAGGGCTGGAGAGCCGCTTCCGCTACGAGCACGGCACCATCGAATGCCACTGCACGAAGCCGGACCGTTTCGAAGCGGTCTCGAGTCTCAAGCACAACTGCACCCTTTTCTACCACTGCGCCCCCAGCACTCTCCATCCGCATTCGGAGAGTGCACGGTAATTTCAGAACCACACCTTCCATGAGAGGCAACCATGAGCACTTCTCTTCTGGACGACGTGTCCACTCTCTTTCCAGAATGGTTCACCCCGGCCCAGACCGCCCGCGCCAAAACCATCTTCTACAAAGAAATGGCGCTGCGCTGCCACCACTTCTACGGCGGCAAGATGATGACCGTGCCCAAAGCGGGCATCTTCAGCCCCAACGATGTCAACATCTGGTACACCCCCGGTGTTTCCAAGGTCTCCACCACCATTCGTGACAACCCCTTGAGTTCGTTCTACCTCACCGGGCGAGGCAACACGGTAGCGGTGGTGAGCGACTCGACTCGGGTTCTGGGCGATGGCGACGTGACACCGCCGGGCGGACTCGGCGTCATGGAGGGCAAGGCGCTGCTGATGAAAGTGCTGGGCGGACTGGATGCGGTTCCGCTCTGCATCGACAGTCGTGGCCCCGACGGCACACCGGACCCGGAGCGCATTATCCAGTTCGTCGAGATGGTTCAGCACTCCTTTGCCGCAATCAATCTGGAGGACATCTCCCAACCCAACTGCTACCGGGTTCTCGATGTTCTGCGGGAGCGGTGTGAGATCCCGGTCTGGCACGACGACGCCCAGGGAACCGGCAGTGTCGCACTGGCCGGGCTGATCAATGCGCTGAAAGTGGCGGAGAAGTCCCTGCACGACGTGCGCATTGTCTTCATCGGGGCCGGAGCCGCCAACACCGCCACCGCCCGGCTGGTGATCACCGCCGGAGGCGACCCGGACCGCATAGTGATGTTCGACAGCCGTGGCGCCCTCTCACGCAACCGGAGCGACATCGAGGAGAACCCCGCCTTCTACCGCAAGTGGGAGCTGTGCCAACAGACCAATCCCGACGCGATCACCGATCTGGAAACCGCCCTCAAGGGCGCCGATGTGCTGATCGCCATCTCCCGCCCCGGCCCCGATGCCATCCCGCCCGCCTGGATTCAATCCATGGCCGACAAGGCGATTCTCTTCGCCCTGGCCAACCCGGTCCCGGAGATCTACCCCCACGCCGCTCACGAGGCAGGAGCGCTGGTGGTGGCCACCGGTCGGGGGGATTTTCCCAACCAGGCCAACAACTCCCTCGGATTTCCCGGAATTCTCAAAGGGGCGATTCTGGCCCGAGCCCGCCGCATCTCCGACGGCATGGCCATCACCGCCGCCCGCTCCTTGGCCCACTTCGCCGAAGAGAAGGGAATCTCCCCGGAGCGCATACTGCCCGACATGAGCGATCCCATGCTCTTTGCAACGGAGGCCGCCGATGTGGCGATGCAGGCGGTCACAGAGGGGCTCGCCCGCCACGCCATGCGCCGCGAGGACTATCTGGCCCTGGCCCGGGAGGAGATCATGGAGTCCCACGCCCTCTTTCAACATCTGATGGATGAAAAGATCATTAAGCCACCCCCGGAAAGTCTGGTCCAGGAGTGCCTGAGATTGGCCATCAGCCAGGTGTAGAGAGTCGGTATTGTCCTCGCTCTCCGGCAATGCCTCCTTGAAGATGGCGGCAAAACCTGTTATCTCGGTATGGTCGCGGTTGAATAGCGTGACGACCCAGAAACGAAAACCGGCTCGAAAGTGAGGGGAAGCACCCCCTTTTTCATGACTGTTTGACCGGTATACCGGCGTGCCTTGTCGCCATGGGGGAGTGGTCGATGATGGGCAATACCGGACCGGATCAGGACACCAAGAGGCGATGAATCTTAGACGATCCTCACGTTCGACGCGCTTTACCCGTGCGTCCCGCATCGACTTCAACGATGGCCGCCACGGCGGCTCCCGTCGCTGGTTGCGCCGTCTGAAGGTTCTCTTTCTTCTCGGCGTGATCATCCTTGGCGTCCTGGTAGGGCTGCGCGGCTGCGATCAGGACCCCGTCAAACCGGTGGTGCGCTACGAACGGCTCTATCCGCCGACTCCTGCTGCTGAATAGAGACGACCCGTCAGCACGGCGGCAACGGAGTCTCCGCACACGAATCCCGAAAAACAGATGGACCGAAACACCTCCGGAGGATACGCTGGCACGATGCAGGTGGCGGCTCGCTTTGCCATGTCGTGCGTTGTACCCTCTATGTGGGAACGCATCATTCCACACTCCGGAGAGCAGATCATGATGGGAACAGAGAGCTCCAGACGACACCGGAACCCCCTCAGGCTGATGGTCGGAATCGTCGCACTCATCCTCTGCGGCACCGCACCGACAGCGGCGGATGAGAGCGTCTCAGGTGGCGCGGTCTGGACGCCGGGGCTGGGCTCTCCTGCTGCTGAAAACAGCCCCTACTGGCCCCTACTCCCCTTGGATGCCGTCGGTCTGCGGCAGCCTCTGAAAAACCTCTCCCCGGGCGAAGATCCCGCGCGACTGATCCGCCCCGTACAGATTGAAGAGAACGCCCTGGATGCCGGAGAGAGCGACAACGGCGCCTCATCACGCTGGCCACCCAAACTGGGTGCGTGGCTCCTGGAGCAGGGAGCGGACAGTCAGGCGCTGGCCATGGCCGACCGGGCACTGGAACGGGGAGGTGCTCCCCTCATTGCCCAGGCGTGGTTGCGCATCCGCGCGCGTGCCGAAGCCCGTCTGGCCCGCTTTCAACAGGCGGATGCGACTCTGGCCATGTTTCCCCAACACCGCTTCTCGGAAGATCCGGAGCTGATTCTCCTGGCCGCCGATGTGGGGCTTGGGCTGGGCAACTGCCCTGACGCGCTGGTCCACTACGGCCGTTTCCTCTCCCTTTTCCCCCAGCGGCAAGAGCGGTTTCAGGCCCGCCTCGGGCAGGCGATCTGCGCGCTGACCACCGGCAAGGTGGAGACTGCCGATCTGCAACTACGCCTCTACGCTGCCGACGCCGGCGCCCCGGATCCCGGCCCTCTGCTTCGCTTGGCGGAAGCGGAGCGCTCTCGCCGCTGGGGGGATGTTGCCGGTGTGGAAACGGGACTGCAACAACTGGCCAATGAGAACGCCGCCACAACGGTGATGCGCCTGCCCGGCGGCATGGGCACCGTGGCCCGACGTCTCTGGAGTGGGCTGCTGGCCGATCGGCAGCGCTGGTCCGCTCTGGAAGCGCTCTGGTTCGGGTGGCTCGAACACGCCCCGAAACCCCTACGCGCCGCCCTGGTCAGGGAGTGGGCCGCTTTGATCCGACAGTGGAGCAACCCCACCTCACCGCAGTTCGAGAAAGGGGCGAGCGACACCCTGCTCTCCTTCCAGATCCTGCGCAACCGCGCCTCCGAGGCCGATGCCCGGCACACCGCCTTCCGCATGCTCTGGTCCTGGGCCGGTGATCACGCCGAGACGCTCACACTGACCGGAGGCCCCCTTACCCCCTCGGGACTGGCGCTCAACCCGGTAGAGCTGCCGGACACTCTTCGCGTCGCGTTTGCCGAAGGGTTTCTCCGCGCCGGACGCCATCTGGAGTCGTGGGAGATGATCGCCTTTCTTGAAGGGGAGGCTGCGGACCGCCTGCGTCTGGCGCTTCTTGCTGCCGGAGCAGGAGGGGGTGAGCGTCTGCGCGGTGTTCTGGAGCGGCTGACCACCTCCGGGAACAGCGACTGGCATGAGACGGCGGTTGCGGCCATCTACGGCTTTACTCTCAAGGAGCGCTTCCCGGAGGCCGAAGCGGTGCGCAAAGCGCTGGGCAGCGTCACCACCCCCCGCCACCTCTGCGCACTCTCCATGCATGCACCGTTCACGCTCTGGAAGTCGGGACGGGGCCACGAGGCGCTCTGGTCGGTGATGGATGAGATTCGCCGCCGCCATGCCGCAGAGGAGAAACCTCTGGGAACCTGCCTGCCGGAGTATATTCGCATCTGGGTGGAGGCTCTGCTCCGACAGCGCCACAGCGCATGGATCCTGCCACTGTTCAACGACACACCCCCGCCGTCACCGGCTCCGACCCCGGCGCCTTCGGCTCTCAAACCGGAAGAGCGCACGACTCCGGCGGCCAAACCGACACCAGCCCCGACCTCCGACACAACGAAGAGCGCCACCCCCGTCATCGAGAGTGCAGACGAAGATCCGACGCTGATTCTGGAGCGCCGTCTGGATGACAGCCGCCTGTCGGAGACCACGGAGAGTGCGGAAACCCCGGCAGAGAGCACGACACCAACCACAACCAGCAGCGACAAACAGCCGACACAAGAGGAGAGCCTGTCCCCTGCCCCGGATGCAACGGAACCGGAACAGAAAGCGCCCTCTGCTCCAGATGCAACGGAACCGGAGCAGAAAGCACCATCTTCCCCGAAGCCTGAAGAGAGTTCCTCTTCCACACCCCCTGTTGAGGAGAAGAGTTCCGCCGATGGAGCCTCTCCCACAGAAACGGCTACAGCACCAGCGGAATCCACACCGCCTCACCCCACAACGCCCTCCGTAACCGAAGAGAAAGAGGCGGAATCGGCACCATCAGAGGCTCCTGTTGCCCCCGCAGCCGATGCGAGCACGTTGCCGACACCGGAATCCTCCGTCGAAACGGCACGTGAAACGGCTGCCGACCCCTCTGCCGAACCCGCAAGGGAAGCCGTTGTCGAACCCTCCGTCGATGCATCTCCGCCCGTGGAGTCGCCCGCCTCGTCAACGGACGAACCCTCCACCCCGCAGGCTTCGCAGAGCAAGGAACCCACCACCACGGAAACCGCACCCCGTGAACAACCGATCCCACACAGCGACATAGCGCCTCCAACCAACACGACTCCAACCGGTTCCGCGTCCGAGACCGATGCGGAGCCGGTCAGCCCCGACTCAGAAAACGACGCCAAGAGCCCGCCACCGGAACTCTCCGACGCCCTGCCCCTGCCGGAGCCGAGAATCCAGCTTGAAAAGGGTCCGGACACCACGGCTGTGGAGTCGGCTCTGGAGAAAGCGGCCAAACCGGCGCCACCTGCCGTGTTCCAGCAGATTTCCGACAGCGAACCGTTGGAACCCGCCATGAAGAGCGAGGCGATCAACACGGAAACGGAAACGACAAAAACAGAATCGAGTGACGAGGCCACAGCCGATGAACGTTGAACAACGGAACCGTCACCCTTCCACCGTTTCAGGCGGTCGCGGGAGGATGGCGAGGATTCTGGCGCTGGTGGTGACACTGCCCTTGATGATGGCGCTCCCCTCCGGTGCCGGGAGCGACCCCCTGACTGAGATCGCGATGGAGCAGCCCGACGGCGCTCTGTCGGAGATGCGGCAGAGGTGGGAACTTCTGATGCGTCGTGCCCGGATCATGGCCGAATCCACCGATCTTCAAGAGGCGCGCCTCACGGCCCAGCGGGCACTCACTCTGGCCAAACTGCTGCACGGCCCCTACCACCCCATGAGCCTGGAGTCAAAAGCGCTGCTGGCCGAGCTGCACAGCGCGTCCCGGCAGTGGCAGGAGGCAGTGGATCTCTACTCGGAGCTGACCACCCTTCTCAGCGCCTCCCTCGGTCCCGACCATGAGACGACCCGCCACTACCAGAACCAACGAATAACCGCCTGGACACGGATGATGGATCGTCTGGTGAAAAGTTCCGACTGGCTGGGGCTGCCACGAAAAAGCGTCTGGAAGCGACTCACCAGCCGCACCCGCAGCGCCATCCGCGACGGCGACTATCGCGCCGCCCTGCGCCGAGCCGAGGAGTCCATTCTGTTCGCCCGCAACTATCTTGACCGGCAGGCGTGGCCCGTCGCATTCAGTGAAGGGCTGCGAGCGATGGCTCTTCGACGGATCGGCGCCGACAACGAAGCCAAAGAGATTCTGCAAAACGCCGTCGCCGTCGGCCACGCCTCTGCATCATCCATGGAGAAGAGCAGCCGGAGCGATCTGGCCCTTCTGGAGATGGAGTTGCGGCAGCTGAAGAGTCTGTAAACCGCCCATCACGACTGCAACAACCACTCAAGAACACCATCCATC
>JADGBX010000134.1 GCA_015231265.1 Magnetococcales bacterium
CCCCTAAAAGGAGGTGCGGAACCATGGATTCCAAGGTGTCGCCTTTTGACGTGAGCGTTCCTGAACTCGTTGAGAAAAGAAGATCGTCAGTGTACGGATTTGAGTTGGAACGACTCATTCTTGTTCCTGTGCAGGACTACTGGAGGGCGGAGACGTGGAGAAAGCTATGCGCTGAATACCATTCTGCTGGGCAATCGAAAGAACGTGCGCAATCGTAGCGTAGGGGGTTCGGCCATCGCTACCCAGACGCAGAACGGCATCGGGTTCTTCTATGAACCGCTGTGTCAGGAGGTGTGGCAGTTGATCCATGGCAACGTGTTGATTGTCCAACTCCAGCTCTCCACCGGCAAAGACCGTTAGGTTGACGACGATGATCTCTGCATCGTTCGGGGCCGCGACTTGTGGCAGATCCACTTTGAGAGCCTTTGCCATGAGAGGTGCCGCGATGATGAAGATCACCAGCAATACCAGCATGACATCGACCAGTGGGGTGACATTGATCTCCGAGAGCGGCTGGTCCGGGTCGCTGTTTTTTAGAACGCCTCCGGCCATGGTTCAACTCCCCGTAAAGGATGGTGCACGCTTCTGCATGGTACGATTTATGGCATGCAGGGCGTTGCCTTCCAGTACAGAGGCGATCCGGCGTAGTTTGCGAACCAGCATATTGTAACCCATCACGGCGGGTATGGCGGCAAACAGGCCCACTGCCGTTGCCACCAGCGCCTCTGATACAGGACCGGCGATCATGTCCATGGAGAGCACCGTCTCACCACCCAGTTTCTGCAGGGCATGCATGATACCCCATACTGTTCCCAGCAGACCGATGAAGGGTGCCGAACTGCCGATGGTGGCGAGAAACGTCAGGCCGTTCTCCAGACGAATGCGCTGCTCCTGAAGCACTTGCGCCATATCGGACTCCAGACTCTGCCGATCAGGGATCTGGGTGTGCTCCCATCGCTCTGCAACCGCTAACAGTTGTCGAGAAGGGAGAGTGTCAGCAACATCGGGATCGGGATTCCCGGATGCGAAAGCGCGATTGATGTGACGCTCCCGGCGCAAGAGGGTAGAGAACTGCCACGCTTTGTAAACCATAACGGACCACGTGATGACCGAGGCGATGATCAGACTCAGAAACACGCCTTTCAACACCCAGTCGGACTGACTCCACCACGGAAACCACGCTATCAACAACGCTTTCACGAATAACTCCTAACTCTTGACCAGACTGAATCGAATAGGTACATCCACCGACGCCCGCACGGCAACACCGCCACGGGTGGCCGGAATGAATCGCCACAGTTTTACTGCCTTGACCGCAGAGCGATCCAGAACCTTATGGCCGGAACTCCGTTTGATCGACACCTGCAGCGGATGTCCAGCATCATCGACCTCGACACGAAGCAATACCAACCCCTGCAACCCCCGGCGTCGGGCAAAACGTGGATAGTGCGGCTTGGGATTGTTCATCAAAGAGACCTGCCCGACAGGGGGCGTAAAGCGACTGATTTCAGCACTCCGGCGACCCTGTTCCGAGGCCGGTGCCGTTGTGCGGGCAGAACGGGAAACGCTCCGGGACGAGTGTGAAGTCGTGCGAAGAGAAGCGACCGGTGTTGAGGCAGAAGTCTCAGGAGACGGAACCTGCTGCGCTGTTGTTGGCTCGGATGAAGAGACCGGCTCCGGTTCTGGCGCCAATTGCCGGGGAGTTTGCACTACTGGAGGTGGTGTCGGAGCAGCCTCCGGTACTGTAATCGGGGGCGATCGCCGTCGCGGCATGGCCATGGGAACCGGACGCACGGGAATCACGACCTTCGGTTCCGAAACTGCGGGTGCGGGCGGTGCGGGATCAACGGCAGCGGTTTCCACCGGAGGAGGCAGGCGACGTGGTGCGGGAGATGCCGTTTCCTCGACGAGTGGTTGAGGTGGACTCTTATGCATCCATGGCGCAGGAGGATCGGACGACTTCGGTATGGAGACCGTCGTGTCGGAGACGGATTCCGGGAGAACAACAACTGCGAAACCGTCAGGGGTTTTGGACATCTTTGGGATGTGCAGTTCAGGCGTCAGAAGCACCGCCACCAACCCGGCGTGCAGCATCAACGCCACGATCAACGCCACGCTCTTCTGCAACACGGAGAATCGATCCGATGGAGCGATATCGACTGGTTGCAATAGCGACATGGCAGCGACGGTTCTGTTCATGTAATCACACCCCCAACATCAGACGCCGAACGCCAAGCAGACAGAGCGTCACACCAGCGCCCATGCGCAACCACTGACCCAACCAGGGGCGTTCCAGTGTCATGGTGTGGCTCATGATGCCCACCAAGGGCATGATCATCAGGAGCGGAGTCAACGCCGTGCCCAAGCCGAATAGGGCACCATACCCTGCACCGAGTGCGCCATTGCCCCCCAGAGCACAGAGGGCGAGCAGTGAGGCCAGAGGTGCGCATGGCACCAGACTCATGGAGAATCCGAGCAGAAACGGAGGCAGAGCATCACGACTCTTGGACGGACCACAGCAGCGGGAACGCTCCTTCCGAACCATAAGCCATAAGCCGGCAACGATGCTGCTACCACCGATGGCCAGATGTCCCGCACGCCCTGAGAGTCCGCCGGATATCCAGTCGCCCAGCAGACCGGCGGCGGCACCCAGGGCAGAATAGGCAAGGATCTTTCCGGTTAGAAACAGAGCGGTGTCACCCAGAGCAGACACGCCGCCCCGACCCCGACCAAAGGTCCAGGTTCCCAGGAAGGGCAAACAGGTGGCAGCGCAGGAGGTGACCCCTACGGATATTCCCATCAACCAGATCGAAAGCAACGAGGGTGTAAGAATCGTTGTCGCGTCACTCATCTTTTGCACCCCGTCCAGCTGACTTCAGGGGGCGTTTATAGGAACCGTCCGGTTTCTCCCGTCGGCTGCGTTGCAGGAAGGTCTCCCTGGAGGAGCGGTAGATGCTTGCAGGGCCGAACTTCAACTGGATCACGCCATCTTCAGGACAAAACTCGGCACAGCGCCCACAAAGGGTGCAGTCCTCGTTGAACGCAGTGTGGCCGTGGCTGGTGGAGATCTCCGGAATGTCCATGGGGCAGGCGCGGGTACAGAGATCGCATCGGTCGCACTTGCCGTGTTCACGCTTTACAAGACGCAGTATGGCCAACCGTTTAAACAGTGCATGAAATGCCAACATGGGGCAGATACGGCAGAAGGGCTGCCGCACCGTCAACGCAGCCACCAGAACCATCCCTGCCAAAAGCGCCCGGATCGCCCCAAAGAGGAAATCAAGCCATCCGGCACGACTGACGGCAAGCTGTTCGGTGTCGGCGGTGAGCAGTGTGGTGACGATACGGGAGGGGCAGACCTGACAGTAGGCGTCACCAGCGGCATGCGGTACGTATCCTAGACCGGTCGCAAGTGGCAGAAGAAAGACCAGCACCAGAAGCATCACCCACTTGACCGGTCGTACCCGACGTACTTGAAGCCCCGTGAGCCGATGGATGGCCAGATCCAGGTAGCGCCCCAGTTTGTAGAGCAGTTCCTGTACGGTACCCAGTGGGCAGATCCAACCGCAGAATGCCTTGTTCAAGATGACGAAGAAGAGATAGAAACTCAACAGGGTGAAGAGAATCGGAATGAAGATCGAGAGCGAGAGCTCCCCCAGACGGGCGAAAGTCTCTCCCACCCTGTGGTGCATCTGATGTTGCAGTGGAATCAGCACGCAGTAGGCAGCATTGCTTTTGTCGAAGACGCACGATAACGCTGGCAACGACTTTGAGATCTTGTCGGCCAGATAGGGGCCGACGATGGTGCCACCGTAAACGGTCACGCCCAAAAAGAGGGTTTGAACCGCTAATCGTAGACGGCTCAGGTTCCATATCTTTGGTCTGCTCATGACGCTCTCCTCTTGGTTTTCGGTTTTCTCAGGAGAGGAGAAGCCGCGAGCATACCCAACACCATGAATCCCATGCCGGTTGCCACGCTCTTGTTGAAGAAGGGGCCGGGACGATAGTGGTGGTTGAATGCTGTCCGGTAGAGGGTTCCATCAGCCTGATGCTCGGTGGTCAGGACGAAATGGGCTTGGGGCCGACGATGTCCGTGGCCGACGGTGGGCTTTCCGGCAGACGCAGCGGTATCGGCAAAGGTGTCGGGAATCGCGACCGTGGTCATGCCGTGCGCATCGCTGGTGACGGTAAAGCGCGGTCCGTGCTGTGACTGAAAGGTGAGTGGTTGGTTCGCCAGGGGCTGGCCTTTGAACCGCACGAGAAACATCCACTGCTCAGTGGATCGGTAGTGGCCGTGTTCCCGAGGCAGGGGAGAGGGAACAATCTCCAGAGTATGCTTCGGATGGTTGAGCATCGCTCTGGGCGCGGGGCCGGGCATGCTGAAGTAGATTGCCGTAGAAGCCGTTTCCACCAAGCCGTTATTTTCATGGCTGGCGGTGATCCAGTGGTAGCTTCCAGCCCCGTTTTTCGGGGTGACGGTGACCGCTGTTCCCGATAGGTGAGGAACAGTCCAGCGTACTGGCTGATTGCTGTCGGGATCCCGCTGAGAACCGGTGACCGTGACCTGGTCGGTGGCGCTGTTGACGAGACGGATCTTTTTGCTGCTGCGCCCACGTCCCTGGAGCATCAACAGCGGTGCATCGGTCCAGGATGGTGCCGTATTCATTCCGGTCCGGCCATGTTTTGCCGCATGACCGTGATCGGAAGCATGATCGTGACGATCCATCTGGTCATGGGAGGACGCAAAGGCGTCACTCCTTGTCATTCCGAATAGTATGAGAAATGCTCCGGCAACCGAGAGAAAGGCGTAACGATTACTCATCGTTCTCTCCTCCCAGGAAGGCGCTCCCGGAGAAGGCGTAGGTATAGGTCAGCATGCCGCTCATGGGGGAACCGGCATAGTAACTCTTCGTGCCTCGGGTCGATTTCTTGACTTCGGTGGCATAGCGCAGGTCAGTAGCGTTATCGACGTTGACCATCACGGTGTGTGGCCCCTTCTCGTAGGCCAGCATGACACTGGTCAGAAAATTATAGCCCTCGTAGATCTCACTGTTGGCATTGTCCATCTGGTACTCTCCCCAGAAATCGGACTGCACACGCGCCTTTAATCCTGAGTCGTCATCGAATCCGATAGAGAGCGAACTCTGATGCCGGGGCACAAAGGGCATCGCATTACCGGCTCGACTGACCGCAACGTTATTAACCACCTCCTGAAAGCTGTCGAACGTGTAGTCGCTGTAGGCGTACGTGCCGCCCAGCTCCACACCGAATGGAAACGAGTAGCCGAGGGTTATCTCAAGGCCCCGTTTGTCGGTCTTGCCGGCGTTGGAGTAGACGGTGGCGCCGCTGCCGCTCACTGTTGAGATGATTTCATTCTCTATAGGATTGAGATAGACCGAAAGATCCATACTCCATCGGTCACCTCGACCTTTGATGCCGACTTCATAGTTGCGAGAGGTGGCCACATCCAGATTGGTGTTGTCCTTGATCTCACTGGCAGAAGGAACCTGATCCGATTGGGCAACACTGCCAAAGATGCTGAAATTGGGAGAGAGCGCATAGCTGATGCCGATCTTCGGAGAGAAGAGCCAGTAGTTCTTTTCGGTGGTTGTGTTGCCGGTGCCGGTGACATAGGTCCCACTGCTGTAGTCGTAGGACATGGACTGATTGGTTTCGATGTCAAACAGGGATTGATCAACCCGCATACCGATGTCGATGGTCAAGGCATCAGTGGGGGTGAGTGACTCCTGGAAGAAGAATCCATACAGGGTGTTGGTGGTGTTTTCGGTTTGCAGCAGACTTCCCGGATCATCGGAGAGCGTGGAGCTGATCCGTCCACCCCACCCGGTGGTGACATCCTTGTATTGGTATTTCTTCGCCCCGTTACTCACGTCCTGGCGCAGGGTGATCCCGGCAACCAGCGTACCTGCGGAGTCGAACAGGGTATGGTCGTGGTTCAGCTCTAGATCAGTACCGTAGACCATGTTCTCCGGGCTGTCGTTGATGGCTCCCGTGACCGGATGAATGTGCATCCAGTGGTTGAAATAGACGCGGGGTTTGAAGGTGAAGGCGTCAACCTTCTTCTCGTATTTTGAGTTGAAGAACCAGATTTCGGAGTAACGACCCGAGTGCTTCCAGGCGTCCTGGGTAGAGGTCTGTCTGCCGGTTTTCTCATAGTATTTGAACTGCTCGGTATTCATGGAGCCGGGCAGTTGTAAGTTGGCTTCCGAATAGCTGACTTCGGTCTCCAGGGAGGCGTCATCCTGGAACAGTACACCGTGTTTCACGCTGACCTGAGTGGTATTGAACCTGTTCCAGCGTCGCCAGTCGTTGTCCAACACCCGCTGAGAGGCGGTAAGGGCGATGGCATTGCTGTCATTGATCCACTCCCCATAGCGTAGATGGTAGGAGTGGGCACCTTCAGTACCTTTGGATATCTTGAGATTATTGGCATCAGTATCGAAGACCGATTTGGAAAGAATCTGAATCGTGCCGCCTGCTGAACCGGCGCCATACAGTGAACCCGGCCCTTTGGTGATTTCGATCTGGTCGATATCCTGGGTGTCGATGAAATCCAGGCGGCTGAAGCTGTCCGGATCGGTCATGGGCACGCCATCCCGGAGAATGGTGATTTCTCGAACGCCGTAAGGCGCTTTTTGTCCAGCTCCCCGGATCACCAATCGGGCGTCATACCCGCCGTTTTTTGAGTCGATCAGTACGCCTGGGATACCCGTCAGGGCCTCCTTGATGTTCTGCATCTTGGAACTGGCGATCCGCTCTTTGTTGACGATGGCGACCGACTCTGGAACCGCTGTCACCGGGCGTGCAACACGAGTAGCCGTGACACTCACTTCTTCGAGTCGCTTTGTTGAATCCTTCTCTTCCATGTGTTGATGATCAGCGGGTGGCTCTTCTGCGTTGGCAATCGGTGGATACACCATGAGACCAACAAGTGGCAGCATGGACGTTACCAGAGCGCCATATTTCCCTTTTCGTCGATAGTATTTCTGTTCAACACACACTCCCATCAAAGGTTTCAACGCTACTCTCCATGTTTGTGTTAGAAAACTCCGCTCTTAGCGCAAACATGGTGCCGAAATGGTAAAGAGGATTTACAACAAATCGATAGAAGTAATTGATATTTACACATATAAATGTAGCTTGTGAAGTGACACAGCCATCTGTGTGATATGCCATACTGATTCACTGCTGATTGCGCGCTTTCCACCAGCAGATAGTGGGGTCCAATGAGTACGAATCATAGAGGTTGGACGGCAGTGGGCTACGACGACTCCGGTATGGCCTTGTGGAAAGGTGAGGGGGTGTCACTGTATGGCGTGGGGTAGGGCAGTCATTGTTTGGGTAGTCCTAGATTTGTAAGGACGCGTTGTAGTGGTGCACGAAGAGCTAAACCATTCCGATATGGTTCTCAATGTTCTTCGAGAATGAGAGTGTCTTCCTCACGATACGGGCCAATCGTTGGCGCACTGTATTGTTGAACCTCTCGATCAAGCTGGTCTTCCCACTCTCCTTGCCAACAACGATATGCTGCTCAAGTGGAATCACAGCTCCATAGGAGGGGAGTCCATCGGTGTAGCAATATGCAGTGTCCCTGTAGACCTGTGGCAATGAACTCCAGAATGCCAGCGCTCCTTCTTCATCACGGCTGCCGACATGTACTCTGACTATGCGCCGTGCCTCTTGATCCATAGCAAGCCAAACCCACTGTTTACATTCCTTGTTCTGCACAAAGGACCAAAGCTCATCCCCTTCAATCAGCAGGAGTTTTTTTCAGACGAGGGGTGATAATCAATGGAGCGTGGCACCAATTCCAGTATGGTTAGGAGTTACGCAGTTGAAATACAGATCGTTCAAAAATCAACAAGTTAGAGATATCCCGCTATTATCAAGATCTCTTTGAAATCAAATGGTTAGCAATTCAACTGCGTAACTCCTAATATATAGGAAAAAAACTATATGTGTAGAGAAATCCTATAGAAAAGATGTTGAAAACATGCGCCACTTGCGCCACTCTTGCTCCTGTTTGTGTGATAGACATAATGAAAAAGTGTCGGCGTCAAGCCATCAGTTGCCGCAGCTGAGAACTATCATAAGACTGTTGGTGAATGCGTCGATATCGGTCTTGGTGACCATGGCGTTGCTGTTGGTATCATGTTCGATTCC
>JADGBX010000135.1 GCA_015231265.1 Magnetococcales bacterium
AAGTGTGCTCATGGGTTCTCCCTGGAGCGGTTGGCGGCAGGCGCTTAATCTCGCATGATTTCAGTTGCAATGCCTCAGAATAAAAAACTCCACGACCGATAGGAAGCGGAAACGCAGCCACAGTCTTGAAATAGGGTGCTTAACAGAGGTGAACGGGGTGTCGGGACCCATGAAACGCGTGTTGTTCGTCATGCCCTCCCTGGAACGGGGCGGGGCGGAGAGGGTGGCGGTGACCCTGTTGGCCGGGATCGACAGACGCCGCTATCAGCCGGAGTTGGTGGTGTTCGATCAGGCAGGCGGATTGCGCGAGGCGCTGCCGCCGGATTTGAAAATCCACGCTCTGGGGTGCCGGCGCATGCGGCAGGCGTTCGTTGCGCTCTGGAAGCTGTTGCGGCGGGAGCGGCCTGAGATCGTCTTTGCCACGCTGGGTTATGTCAATCTGGCGCTGCTGTTGATGCGCCCCTTTCTGCCCCGTGGCATGCGGTTGGTTGTTCGCGAGGCGAATCTTCCGTCTCTGAGTCTCCAGGCGCAGCCCTATCCCCGGCTTTTTCGTTGGCTCTACCGTTGGCTCTATCCTCAGGCAGATCGCATTCTAGTCACCTCCGGGAGGATGCGGGATGAGTTGGTGCAGGATCTCGGTATTCCGGAGTCGCGTATTCAGTTGCTCTACAATCCCGTGGATGTGGAGGCGATTCGTGCACGGGCCGCTCTCGCTTTCGACAAGCCTGTGCCGCACGAGACGCCTTACGTCGTAGCCGCGGGCCGTTTGGTGCGACAGAAGGGGTTCGACCGTCTGCTACAGGCGATGATCGACGCCCCGTGCGGAGGTGTCCGGCTGGTGATCATGGGCGCGGGTGCCATGGAGGAGGATCTGAAGTCGCTGGCAACGGAACTCGGCGACGGAGACTCCGTGGAGCTGGTGGGGTTGCAGGAGAATCCATGGCGCTGGTTCTCCAAGGCATCCCTCTTCGTGATGCCGTCGCGTTGGGAGGGGATGCCCAATGCCGCCCTGGAGGCGTTGGCCTGCGGGACTCCGGTTCTGGCGACGCCGGAGTCGGGGGGGCTGCAAGAGCTGCGTGATCGGCTCTCCGGGGAGGCGGTGGTGATCGAACCGTTCGGTGAGGCCTTTCTTGATGCGATGCGGGCCGGAGCGGGAAAGCAGATCGCTGCCATGCGCCCTTCACTGCTGCCCGATTTCCACCATCAGCGCAGTGTCGTGGATCGATTTATGGCTGTTTTCGATGCGTTGTGTTGAAAAATGGTGTTCATGGAGAGTGTGTTGTCGCATTGAAAAGGTATAAACTGTTTTGTTTGAGATCATAAATAATCCGAAGAGACGGCGCTAGATTGCTTGGACAGGGAGAGAAAGAACAATGTTACGAACGGGTGTTTTCGTCGATGCCGCCAATATTACGCTCAACGGCGGATGGGGGATGGATTACGGTGTTCTGAGAACCTTTGCCGAGCGGGGTGCTGCCGTTGGTTTGCGTTTTAACACCTACATCGCCTACGACAAGGATCGGGCCGATGTGGATCCTGAGTATCGGAAAAAGACCCACCTCTATCAGAACACCCTGCGCAAAAAGGGGTGGAAGGTGACCTTGAAGGAGGTGCGCCGCTACACCGATGAGAACGGCCAGACCGTCACCAAGGCCAATGCCGATCTGGATCTGGCGGTGGATGCGCTGTTGCAGTCCGAGGGGCTGGACCGCATTCTCGTGGCCACCGGTGATGGCGACTTCGTGCAGGTGGTGCGGGCGATCCAGAACAAGGGGTGCCGGGTCGAGGCGGTGGCGTTCGACCACGTCTCCTCCGCTCTCAAGGCGGAGGTGGACGTCTTCTTCTCGGGCTATCTGATTCCCGGACTGCTGCCGTTGACCCCTCCCGACAAGAGCGGCAATCATCACGAAGATACGCCCTGGGGCGAGCCGGGCAGTCGTGTGCGCGGTTACTGCAATATCTGGTTTGATGACAAGGGCTACGGGTTCCTGCACGTTCTGACGAAAATCGATGAACACACCTGGCAGACCGATCCCCAGAACGCCGACTCTCCCTACTGTGGCGTTTACTGCCACAACAGCGAGTTGGCCTCCAACATCACCACCTCCGACCTCTCCAATCGGGACACCATTTTCGAGCTGACCTTGGAGAAGAGTGATCGGGAGGGGAGTGCCCCCTTTCGCGCTCGAGATGTGCGGCGCATCGGTCGTTCCTGACGCGGACGCCATCGGCAGAACATAAAAAAAAGGGGGGCGATTGGAATCGTCCCCCTTTTTTACGGTCGGAAGTGCCTGTCCTGCCGAATCGACATGCGCACAGAGCTTTGGAGAGCCGTTCGCAGCGGAGAGCTTGACGGTATCGGAGCCTACGAACGAATGACTCTGTATCGACGTCGTGACGCGGCAGCAACGAGCGCTTCTTTCCGTATTTCGACATCTTTCATGGCATCCAGGAAGCAGATCTTTTAGATCAGGACGCTCCTGATCTATACTGCCAGGATGAGATGAGTATCGGCAGAGTGTGATTCCGGCTTGAGTGGTTTTTTAAAGAAGCCTGGGAATCGTTGGGATTTTTTCAGAGTTGATTACGGAATAGCCGAACAGATGAGCCAATCAATTACACGACATGCCCACCATTCCGGAGGAGGCTGGTTGTGGCTCTGTCTGCTGCTTATGGTCCAGGTGTCGAGTCCTGGCTCGGCAGGGGCGGAATCCCAAACAGCGGCTGGAAAAAACGGCGGATCAGTGGAGCTGGAGCACGCCTCCGCCGAGGCTGAAAACGCTTCCATGCCACTTCTGCGTCTGGATACCCGTCTCCGCAGCCATGTGGAGCGGCCATTTGGAGTGGACGAGGACGGACGGCGCATCGCCGCCATCACCGGCCCGTTCCGCATCTCCATATGGAATGGGCGCAACGGCAAGCTGGATCGCACCATCCGTCTCCCCGCCAAGAGGCGGGAAAACGAACGACTCAACGCGATTGCACTCTCCCGTGATGGCGCCACCTTGGCCGTGGGGACGGTTAAACGCACCCCCAGCTGTAGCGGCAATGCGGTGATCTACCTGATTGACGTGGAGACGCGACAGGTCAATGCCCGCATCAGCACCATTCCCGACTCCGTGATGCATATGGCTTTCTCCATCAATGGTCGCCATTTGGCTGCCGGCCTTAAAACCCACGGGCTGCGTATCCATCGCACCGACGATGGGACTCTGGCCGCTTCGGACGACAGCTACAAAGGGGCGGTGAACGGGCTCGATTTTGCTGCCGACGGACGTCTGGTTACCTCCTCGGATGATGGCTATGTCCGTCTCTACGATATCCTCTTCTCCCCTATTGCCAAGGTGCGGCCCAAAGGGGGCGAGCGCCCCCATCCCGTGCGGTTCTCTCCCGACAGTTGGGAGATCGCCGTGGGTTTTTCCGATGTTGCGGCGGTCAATATCCTCTCCGGCAAGGATCTCTCCCATTTTCATGCGCCCAATGTCTCTGCAATCCAGAATCGTTATCTCGACCGAATCGCCTGGTCCTCCGATACGCACACCCTCTACGCCGCCGGGGACAGTGGCCACATCCGAAAATGGATGCTGCGTGGTCGTGGACGTCACCAGGATCTGAAAGTGGGGGAAGGGGCCATCCTGGATCTGCGCTCCCGCTGGGGAGGGGGGATCTACTTCGCCTCCAACGCCCCCTTTCTCGGGGCCATTGACGAGAATGATACCTTTGTCAGCGCCTTTAAACCGCCGGCACCCGATTCACGGATCGTCGAGAAGAGGCGTTCTGAACCGTCCGGACCTCGCGTGACTGTGGGGGAACCGGAGAAGATCAAACGCCCGGAACGTATCCAGCCGGGCAAGTCCGGTGTGATCCGCGTGACAGGGTGGAAGCACTCCCGTGAGCCGCGCCTCAATGGTCGTCTGTTGCCTCTGGACCCTCTGGAGACCTCCCGTGCTCTGGCGATCTCAAAGGATGGACGTAAATTCGTGCTCGGGGCCAGTTGGCACCTCTATCTTTTCGACTATACCGGTAAAAAAATCTGGAAGGTGCAGACGCCCGGATCGACCTGGGAGGTGCGCATCTCGAAAAATGGTCGTATCGTCGAGGCGGTTTTCGGTGATAAAACCGTCCGGCAGTACAGGATGGACAATGGTGAGGAGATCACAGCCAATTTCCTCCCATTGGACGGTTTTTCGTCATCCGGTGACACCCGGCGCTTGATCGGGGCGGAGTAGGCGTGCCAATCTGGAAGCGCTGTCATTGCAGACTCATTCAAGATGCAGACATACGAGAGGAGTTCCCCATGGATGCCATCCGGTGCAGGCCCAGTCGATCCGCTCTCCGTAACTCAGGGCATGCAGCAAAAGAGGTGGTTACTCTCTGTCATGGGATCCTGATGGCTGTGCTGGTGGTGTGCGGGCTGGTGGTCGGAGTTGGGACGGCAGAGGCAGCAGAGGAGAAGGAAGCCCCTGTTTCCGGGCCGCTGCCGGCGCTGGAAACCGGAATGCATCTGGATGCGGTTAGCGCCATGGCAGTGGATGCCAAGGAGCGGGTGCTGGCCACGGCTTCTTACGATAAGACCGTGCGGCTCTGGGATCCGGACAGTGGTCGGCAGCTCTCGGTGATTCGGGTTCCTTTCGATGGTGGGCGGGAGGGGCAGCTCAGCGCGCTGGCGCTCTCTCCCGATGGTGATCGGCTGGCGGTCGGTGGTTGGACCGGATGGACCTGGAATCGGGCGGCGTCCGTCTATCTGTTCGATACCAGAAGCGGCAGCCTCACCGGTCGGATAGACAATCTTCCCCATCGCGTTACCGGTCTGGCCATGGATGGTACCGGCAATCAGCTTCTCATCTTGATGGGCGTGGGTGCGGGGTGGCGCGTGATCCAGTTGAGCGACATGTCCGTGGTCACCACCGAACGGCGATGCCAGGAAGAGACATTGGGGGCGGATTTCGCCAAGGATGGTCGTCTGGTGGTGAGCTGTACCGACGGGTTTATTCGTCTCTATGATGCCCGATTCAATCTGGTGGGCGAGACCCGTTTTGATGCGATGTCCGGTGAGCCCGGTCCGACGCACTTCTCGCCGGATGGTAAGCGCATCGCCATCGGTTTCAAAGATGATCCCCGCGTTCTGCTCGTCGACTCCGAAACGTTGAAGAGTCTTTATATGACCGAACCGGAGAGCAATGCCGATGGTGGTGTCTCTGCCCTGGCCTGGTCCATGGACGGCAAGAGTCTCTTCGCTGGCGGTAAAGGGTATCTGAGAGGGCGCAAGTTTCTCCGTCGCTGGAAAGAGGCGGGCAAGGGGGCGGTGGAGAAGATCCGGCTGCCGGCCCACGACGCGATCACGGCACTGGTTTCCCGTAAAAAGGGCGGTGTCTTCTTTGCGACCACCGATCCGGTGATCGGCGGTATGGACGATGCCGGGGCGATCCGTTTCAGCAACCGTTCCATTCGGAGCGATTTTCGAGATGGTTCCTGGTGGTTCGGTGTCTCCGAAGATGGTCGTCGGATTCGGTTCAGCGTCGATCGTTGGAATCGCAAACCGGTCCGTTTCGATCTGGAGCGAGGGGTGTTGCGCCCCGACCCGGATCCGGACACCTCCCTCGCCCTGGCCCGAACCAGGTCCGACACCATCAGCGTGCCCCGCTGGCGGGCGACCGGACAGGTTGCCGTCAATGGGCGGCACATTCTCATGACGCCCGACGAGGTCTCTCACTCTCTGGCCTTTCACCCGGATAATAAGCGCGCGCTTCTGGGATCAAGCCTCTATCTGCGCATGATGAATGCAGAAGGGCGTGCTCTCTGGCGCTTGACGACGCCGGCGGATGCTCTGAGTGTCAACATCTCCGGTGATGGCCGTCTGGCCGTCGTCGCCTTCGGAGATGGGGTGATTCGTTGGTACGATGCCGAGGATGGTGCGCTCAAGCTGTCACTCTTCCCCCATCGGAACGGTCACGACTGGTTCGCCTGGACGCCGGATGGGCGGTTCGACTTTTCTGGGATCGATCCCGATCAGGTGGTGTTCGTTATTCCCAAAGGCCAGAAGCAGTCCGCGGCACTCCTTCTCTCCAGGGAGTTGCACGGCTATCGTCGGGATCGGGACGGAATCCGTGCCGCGCTGGGTGCGACGCTGAATCTGCCGCCCAACCCCGATGCGTTTACGCGTCCCGTGTACGGAGAAGGTGAGACCGCGCTGTTCTGAGGGTGCTTAACCCGGCGAGGGCGCCTGTGACGCGTGCACTATCCGGGTTAAGCACGCTTGAATTGCATGTATGAATTGGATTGCCGGACCGGTCGGAATGCATGCTAATGCATGCTGGAGTTCATCGGTTCTGTTTTGCCAAATCTTTAAAGACCCCATAGTCAGGGAATTGATATGGAACGCACTGCCCCAGAGGTTGATGCACGCAAACTGAAAGCCATCGAAGAGATTATTCTTCCCAGTGGTCGGTTGAAGTATGAAACCATGGAGAGCATCGCCAAGCAGCTCCCCAAGCCATTGTTCGAACAGCTTGTTCGCCGTTATGTGATTCTCGGTTCAATTCTAACCGAGTACTCCATTGCCACGGCGGAAAGCGGCACCAAGATCGTGGGCAATGACGAGACGATCGCCGATCTGACCGTTGCCCTGCTGCCGGCCATCACCAATGCGCAGGATGAGGCCGACAATGACTTGATCTATCCGATCATGCGGACGAAGCCCTCGACGTTAGGGGCCAAGCCCGGTGTCTTCTATCTGGGCAGGGAGGCGGACAACGACATCGTGATCCAGGATATGTCGGTCTCCCGGCACCATCTGAAGCTGACCTTTCGCAGAGGCCGCTATGTGATTCAGGATCTGGAGTCATCCAACGGGCTTCTGATCAATGGCAAGGATTACGGTACTGAAGAGATCGATCTCCATGAAGGGGATGATTTTCAGGTTGGGCGCTACAAGTTCACTCTGCTCTCGCCGCGCTCTCTTCATGCAACGCTGCTGGATATGGAGGGGATCTGTCTCACGAAACCCGGACCACGCTCGTCCTCGCCGACAGAGAGTGCCGATGCTACGGCAACGGATGCAGCTGCTGCTTCCCAAGAGATGGTGATCCCCGAGTTGAACCTCACCCGGGATCAGCTCATCGCCAATGCCAAGAAGTATAAGAAAGTGCTCGACGGTCTGCGTCTGTTCGACACTTTTTCCGACTCCGAACGCTTTAGAATTGCCGCCTATTTTACCAATATCAAGCGTTTCAAGATCGGAGAGTATATCGTTCGGCAGGGGAGGCCCGGCAAGAGCTTCTACGTCATTCTCGAAGGCTCCACCGTGGTCACCCTGGACGGCAAGTCCACCCCCATCGCCCACATGCGCGCGGACGATTTCTTCGGCGAGATCTCCTATCTTCAAGGGGAGCCACGCACCTCCAACATCATCTGTGAAGAGCCGTGCACCGTGCTTGAGTTGGGTGAGCACGCGCTCTCCCGGTTAGGGGTGATTATTCGCGAGAAATTCAAGGATATGATCATCGAGCGGGTGATCGAACGGATTGAAATTCAAAACAAGGTGATCGCCGAATACAGAGAGAAGGATCAGGGGCGCTTTTTGGATTCGTCGGCCAACGTGGCGGCTGTGACATTCAAGCGGTTGAAGAACTCCGACAGAAACCGCAAACTCATCAGGATGGCCTTGGATCGCACGCCCTTTTTCGATAACTTTTCGGAGTATGAAAAGACGCGCCTCTCCTCGGTCTTCTCCCATATCAGGAAAGTGCCGCCCAACACCGCGATCATCCGGCAGGACACCATGGGCAATGTATTCTATGCCCTGTTGGCGGGAGAGGTCTCCGTGGTCAAGGAGAAGGAGGATGGTCGCAAAGTGCTGCTGGCGACGTTGCCGGAGAGCAGTGTCTTCGGTGAGGTGTCGTTTCTCACCAAGCGGCAGAGAACGACCCATGTGATCTCATCGAAGGAGTCCCTGGTGCTTATGGTCAACAGCAACTTGATGACCTTCATGGGGACGGAGACCAGGGAGAAGTACAAGGATGCGATCATCACGATCCTGCTCGAACGCATCGATGGGCAGGGCAAAGTGATCCAGAAGTATAAATCGTCTCTCTATTTCAACGAGTGACACGTACTCGAAGGCGCGAATCGACCCTTCTGCGTGCCGATTCACAACACTCA
>JADGBX010000136.1 GCA_015231265.1 Magnetococcales bacterium
CCTCAACCAAACGCTTCTCTTTGGTTTCAATCGGACCCTTACCATCAATGGGGTTGCCGAGAACATCGACAACGCGCCCAAGAAGCGCCTCACCGACCGGCACCTCAACGATGCGACCCGTTCTTTTAACAGAGGTACCCTCACCAATTTTGGAGGTCTCTCCGAAGATAACGATACCGATGTTATCCTCTTCAAGGTTCAGGGCCATACCCTGGGTACCGTCTTCAAATTCGACCATTTCACCGGCCATGACCTTGTCAAGACCGTAAACACGGGCGATACCGTCACCGACGGCAATCACCTGTCCGGCTTCGGACACTTCCGCGTCCTGGCCATAGTCGGCAATCTGTTTTTTCAGGATTTCGCTGATTTCGGCAACACTGATCTGCATCAGACTTTACCTCATGATAGCTTTGAGACGGTTCAAGCGATTCCGCACCGAGTAATCCATCATCATGCTGCCGATACGGACGACCATACCACCGAGAATCGACGGGTCTTCCTCAATATCGAGCTTGATCTCCTTGCCGGTCTTCTCGGCAAGGCTGGCGGACAGTTGTTTGATGTGGGTCGCAGTCAGGGGCATGGGCGTGCGGACATTGACGGTCATGCGGCCACTGCGTGTATCGACATCCGCCAGATAGGAATCGACGATCAGATCGATCAGTCCCATCCTGCGTTTATCGATCAGCAGTCTAAGAAAATTTCCGGTTACAGTGGCGGGGGCTGTCTTCTCCAGGATAGCGTCCAGTGCCTCCCTTTGAACATCCTGCGCCCGGGTCGGGCTCGTAAACAGCAAACGAAGATCGCTGCTTTCTTCAAGCATCGTCTTGAAATCGCTTAACTGTTGTCCAACGTCGTCCAGGAGGTTTTCTCCTGCGGCTAGATCCGCTAGTGCAGATGCATACCGTTTGGCCAATGTGTTTTCGTTCACGTTTTCGATCCTCACCGTTGATCGCACAACACGCCACTTCCAGAATCCAGAAAGAGATACCACACTTCGGCACCTGCTTTCAACGATCCTTGGACAGTTCCTCCGCATTCCATCACCCTAAAAGGAGGTTGAATGCAGGCAGCATCACCAATGGTGTGGCGCATCCCCATGAAATCGGGCAGGATGTTCTGAAATAAAGCAATTTCTAATATACATTCCCACACAAAGGAGGGAACCACCGTGTGTCTGATCTGGAGCTTTGGCTTTGCGGCAGTTGCTGTCGTTGAACTCTATCTGTTTCTAATGGCCGGAGAGCTGTTCGGAGGCTTGACCACCGTCGGACTCGTGATTCTGACAGCCGTGGTGGGTGCGTTCTTTGTTCGACTGGAGGGCATTCGCACCATGATCGCCGTTCAGCAGAAACTTAATAGCGGCGAAATGCCCGGCGCTGAACTTCTGGATGGTTTGATGCTGATCATTGCCGGAGCCCTTCTGGTCACTCCGGGTTTCTTTACGGATGGCGTCGGATTTCTACTCACCTTCCCTTGGAGCCGAGCACTGTTGCGCGGAAGGATCAGCAACCATCTACTGAATCGTTCTGGTGGTGCCGCAGGCAGCGGATTCGATTTTACGTCAATGGGCGGTATGGGTGGCATGGGTGGCATGGGCGGTGGGCGTCCCGAACACGACCCGTTCACTGCCGACACACAGAGCTACCGCTGTCACCATGAAGGGATGCCGGAACGAGAGGAGTATTCTGATCAAGACCGGACTGCTTCAGAAGGCAGAAGCGATGATTCAGAGCCTGTATTGGAGGGCGAGGTGATACAGGATCCCCCAAAAGAGCGAAAACAGTAACAACCTACTTGATCTCTACATGTGGGAATCGGGAGCGTAACGTGGCAATCGGAAATGCGCCTGCGCGGAGCACCGTCAAACACCCCTCCTCTACCCTGAGAACCGTGGATGGCGTGGCATCTGGATGCACTGACCCCGGCATGATCATTCCCAGATCTCTTCCCCAGCGACGCTGGATCCGTTCCGGCTCCACCATGGGGGGTTCGCCGCTACGGTTGATGCTGGTGGAGACCAGTGGTTTCGGGCGCATGGAAAGCAGCGCTTGAACCACCGGAGAGAGGTCATGACGCAGGGCGATCCAACGTTTTCCAGCATGGGCCGGACCGGTAAGTGACTCCGGAACAGTTGAGCGTGCTGGCAGCACCAGCGTCAACGCACCGGGCCAGAACCGACGCATCAGCGCCCGAGCCAGCAAAGGCGGGGAAGCGATCAGCCGCCGTGCCATACCCTCGCTATTAACGAGGAGAATCACTCCCTTATGGCCGGTCGTCCGACTCTTCAAACGCATCAAACGACGGTGTGCCCCGCGATCACCGGCATCAACGGTGAATCCATAGAGCGTCCCCGTGGGGCAGGCGATCACCTGCCCCGTATTCAGGGCATGAATGGCAGAGGTCAGATGCGTGGCATCGATCATCTCCACACTCCCGACCTCCTGCCCATGGCGTGTGACGGACGCCGTTGTCACAGGTCGGCCAGCTTGGATTGCAGCGCTGCATCCTTCTTGGCAACGGAGGCGGCCATGTCGGTGCGATAGGTGTTCAGAGCCGTAGCCAATTCGGGATCGCTGAGTGCCAGAATCTGGCAGGCAAAGAGCGCGGCATTCTTGGCACCGGCCTTGCCGATAGCCATGGAAGCAACGGGAATACCTCCGGGCATCTGAACCGTGGAGAGCAGAGCATCCAGACCGTCAAGATCAGTCGCGGCCAGGGGAACACCGATCACGGGAAGATTGGTGCCCGAGGCAACCACACCCGCAAGATGGGCGGCAGCACCGGCACCACAGATCAACACTTTAATGCCACGACCCGGGGCTTCTGAGACATAGGTATGGGTCCGTTCCGGTGTACGATGCGCCGATGTCACCTTCATCTCGAAACCGATGCCGAACTGTTTGAACACCTTTCCGGCTTCCTGCATGACGGACCAGTCGGAATCGGAGCCCATCAGGACGCCTACGCGGGGTTCTGTGCTCATGCTGCTCTCCCAATCGTCAAAAACGGGCGTTATCCCGTTCAGGTTGCTGTTTCTGTAGATTTGCGCCGGTAGTGTACTGGATGCAGTGTCCAGGAGACAAGATCACTGTTCGAGGAGTTTCGAGAACCCTGAAGACTGGACTAATGGTCCAGAACGACACAGGGCCTTACCAGCTCACTGCCGGAAGGCCCTGTGTCTACCTTGTGAAACATGGTAGGCAATGATCCAAAGAATGTTAACGCTCTTCACATATGGTGGCTGACTGCGTCTGAAACCTCATACGCGGGCGTCACTAAAATAAACCCACACTCCCCGGGTTGGATCCACCCGGTACACTACGATTCCAACAACATGTGCTCTTTACAGATACACGGTGCTCCTGTTTCAGGCGATCAAGCTGATCAGTGCAAGCGCCAGCAGTGCAATGGTCAAAAACGGCGCAAAATCACGAAACAGCGTCGCGCTGCCTATTTTATCGAGCTCCTTGTCGTGAACTCTGACAATCATGGCCTACTCTCCCCTTGTTGGTGACACGAAGGTTGAAGACACTGTTCCCGATACACTTTTAGACAGAATGATCTCCCTTCGGTTCCACAGCGCCCCCGGTGCCGTGGTGGAAAATCCTTCCTGTCTAACGCTTCCCACCTTCATGATAGTGTGGAACCGTAACTAATTCCACATATATTTACTGATATCAAAATGGATGAAGCCCATATAAATATCCCATACAGATCACCATGAAGCGATTTCATTTTCAAGAAGAATTCGTCATAAAAACGTAATGATAGTAACGTTTTCACTGTTTCGTCACAAAACAGTCACATAAAATTATTCTTCTGAGGCATGAGCAGAAGCACATAACAACAGCACGAAAGAGCAGGTTATAACACGATGGAGATGCTGGATCATAGGTCTGTGCAAGAGAATGATTTTACTACGATTGCCGCGTTTCCTCAGACGCCATTGGAACTGGTCTACATGATGCCGAATGCCCAGTTTCCTCTTACCCCCGAACACCTAAAAAAAACGAACAAAAAGCGAACGGATCCGCGCATTGCTCTTCACAATGGACGCATCGTCGGTTATGGCAACTATTACAGCTATATCCCGAACACCTACTGTTTCATCGGCAACGTGATCGTCGATCCGGCCAGACGCAGCGAGGGTGTTGGGCGCTGGCTGGTTACCATGCTTATGGAGCGTGCACTGGCGCTGCATCGGATGCCGGAAGTGCGTATTGCCTGTTTTGAAAACAATGCGCACGCCATGGAACTCTACCGCTCTATGGGGTTTCAACCGTTCAGTACGACGATGCGTACCGGACTCGAAGGTGATCAATGGCCCTTGATCCGTTTGCGTAGAGTCGCGTAAAACTGCCTGTCCCACCGCATCTGAAGGAGGTGGCTGGGAAACAATGAACAGGTCGCGCCACAACCCGGGAAGGAAGCGCGTCACCAAGGAGAGGAGAGAAACCGTGACCAAACAGGTTCGTGCACTGGGACTGCTTTCGGGTGGACTGGACAGCATTTTGGCCTGCCGTGTGTTGATGGAACAGGGCATTCACGTCGAAGCGGTTAATTACTACACAGGATTCTGTGTCCAGACCCACACCCGCGCCCTGCGCAACCCGGAACCTGGCAAGGAGCCGGCCCGTCACGATGCACTGAAAGCCTCCGAGATTCTCGGTATAGAACTTCACATCGTCGATATCGCCGAAGAGTACGTCGAGATCGTCACAAATCCTAAATATGGCTACGGCAAAAATCTCAATCCCTGCCTGGACTGCAAGATCTTCATGGTGGAGAAGGCGTGGCAGATGGCTCAGGAGATGGGCTTCGACTTCATCTTCACCGGCGAGGTGGTGGGACAGCGTCCCATGAGTCAACGCTCCGACACCATGCCCAAAGTGGCCCGTGAGGGGGGTGCGACAGGCTGGTTGCTGCGCCCTCTCTGTGCGCACATCCTGCCTGAGACCGAGCCGGAGAAGCAGGGACTGGTGGATCGTGAACGCCTGTTCGGATTCAATGGCCGCACCCGAAAACCGCAGATGGCTCTGGCCGCCGAGCTGGGTATCGAAGAGTATCCGTCACCGGCGGGAGGGTGCTGCTTCCTGACGGATGAGAGCTACTCCCGCAAGCTTCAGGATCTCTGGGATCATCGCCAGAGCAAGCAGTACACCATGGATGACATCATGTTGTTGAAAGTAGGACGACACATCCGCCCTAACGACCGCTTCAAGATCATCATCGGTCGTGATCAGACCGAAAACGGCTTTCTCAGGGGAATGCGTCAGGGACGCCATGCCATCCGAGCCGTAGGGATTCCCGGACCTCTGGCGCTGGTCGAAGGTGAGCCAACGGATGACGATCTGGCGTTGGCGTTGCGCATGGTGGGCCGGTTCGGAAAAGGGAAAAACAGCGACTCCCTGACCATGGAGATACGAAGCCCCACAGGAGCCCTTTCTGAAATCACCACAACCCCCCTCCCCCCTCAGGAGATAGATGACGCCTGGTATGTGTGATCGCCAAAGCATTGAAGTGGATTGATAATCATCACACTCCTTACAACTTCAACACTGAACAAACGGTTCAAGCTCGACACACCCGCTCTTCAATTGTGGTGAAATTCCATACATCAGAGGACAGCTTGGAGCCATGAACCAAGTCGGCATCGCACTGCCTTTCAACACAAAATAAATGGTTAACAATCCTTTTCCGATTGATATATACTACACAATAAATGCTATTAAACTACGCGGCGGCTTTTAGATCTCCAACTGCTTTTGCCCAATCAATATTTATAGAGATTGCTTTCAACCACCATAATAACAAAAATTTCGGAAACCTCACCAAGGGAAACAACGATGAACTTCTTCTTTGATTTGAGCGTTCGAATCAAACTCCTATCTCTTGTCCTGTTCATTGTAACAATGACTGCGATCGTTGGACTCCTAGGCTATCGGGATGTCGATTTCGTCGCTGAAAAAGGCCTGATGGTGGGGGAGAAGCTGGCGCCTCTCGGTGATGCAGCTATGGAGGTGAAACTCACCGCCACGGAAGCGCATCTGCTTCTGGAGGAGATTCTCGGAGGAGATGCCACGGAGGATCCCAAACAGGTGTGGGATCTCCTCGACCAGAGCACTTGGTATGCCAATGCGATCATGCAGGGTGGTAGCAATGAAGAGGGCACCTTCCACGCCACGGAGGATGAGGCCGTCAAACAGAAAATGGCCGACGTTCTTCAGATGTTGGGCACATTTCGTCAATCTTCTGAAAAGCGCATCGCTTTTGCCAAGGGTTCGGAGGGGACGGGCAGCACTGCAGATCAGCAGTTTGATGAACTCTATGAGCAGATCCAGGAGCAGATTGCAAAGATCACCGCTTCCCACAACAGCTCTGCCGGTTACAGGGTTCAACGCAATGGTGGAGAAGCGCGCTACCTTCTCGCCAACGGCCATCTGTTTCTTGAGGAGCTACTCTCCGGCGATGATGAGGTCTCCGTTAAAGATGTCCTCAATGATTTCTCTGCTGCCAAACAGATGATTGTTGAGATTAGAGGAGAAACGGGCGCAGACGCGGATTCAGTCATCAAGATGATCGATAGCTTCATCACCGTCACCCAGACACGGTACGACAATACGACAAAAGGGGGAGATCAATCACAGAAGCTCGATGATCTGTTTGATAGCTCCTTTGAAGAGTTCATCAGTCTGGCAGATGATGCTGAAGAGATGATCCACGAGGATATGGAAAAAGGGCTCCGCCATGTGATGGAATCCCGTGACAGTGCGGAGATCATTCTGCTGATGGTCACGCTCTTCGTCCTGATCGTTTCCATCATCGCCGGCATCCTGCTTGCGAACCACATCACCGGGCCGCTGACCCAATGTCAAAACGTGTTCCATCGCGTTGCCGAGGGTGATCTCGGTGTGAACTGCCACATGGACCGCAATGACGAGATCGGCAAGCTGTTTCAGGCGCTCTCGGGCATGACCTCCAAACTGCGCACCGTGATCGGTGAAGTCCAGGTCTCTGCCCAGGCCGTCAGTGAAGGCAGCGAGAGCCTGACCAGCATCTCACGGATCGTCTCGGAGAGCGCCACAAGCCAGGCCGCCTCCGTTGAAGAGACCTCCTCGGCCATGGAACAGATGGCCGGCAGTATCCAACACAACACCGATAACGCCCAGCAGACCGAGAAGATCTCCGGTCAGGCGGCCAATGATGCCCAGCAGGGTGGTGAATCGGTGGCTGAAGCGGTACATGCCATGCGCGAGATCGCCGACAAGATCTCCGTCATTGAGGAGATCGCCCGTCAAACCAACCTTCTCGCCCTCAACGCCGCCATTGAGGCAGCCCGAGCCGGTGAGCACGGTAAGGGGTTTGCGGTGGTGGCCGCCGAGGTTCGCAAACTGGCTGAGCGCTCGCAGATGGCTGCCGGTGAGATCGGCCAACTCTCCTCCTCCAGCGTCAGTGTTGCCGAGAAGGCGGGCAGTATCATCAACACCCTGGTCCCGGATATCAAGAAGACCGCCGATCTGGTGCAGGAGATCAGCGCCTCCAGCAATGAACAGACCCAGGGCGCCCAGCAGGTGAACAATGCCCTTCAGGAGTTGGATTCCACCATTCAACAAAATGCCGGCTCTTCACAGGAGATGGCCGAAACAGCCGACCAGTTGACGGAACATGCGCACACTCTGCAAAATGCCGTCGCTCAATTCAATACCGGCAACCACTAATTTCGATGGGTGATGCATTGTGCAGGTATCGGCCTGTACGATGCGTCCCTATTACCGTATAGAGTCGTTCCAACTCAAATCTGTAGGCGTGATTCCCCTGTTGACGTGGCCGTTCAATGTGTGGCCTTTAAACTGTTCGGGTGCAGGGGTCGGGGCCCCTGCCGGAGTTTGAGGCAGAGCCTCAAGGTGTTGACGTTTCTTTTGGCGACGGTGGATGTGTGCTGCTTTAGGTCCGGCGCCTATCACCCACTTCTTTGTGGAACCCTTCAATCGGTGCCATCTCCGTGCTTTGCCGTGGCCATACTCCCTCCCTAAAAGGAGGTGCGGAACCATGGGTTCCGCGGTGTTGACACTTCCGTTGCCTTTCCTGTCTTCAATGTCATCGTGGGTGGGAAGTATATATTTCTGTAAGAAATATATGG
>JADGBX010000137.1 GCA_015231265.1 Magnetococcales bacterium
TATCACCCTGGCTCCGGGGGCTGGGGTGCGCATCGTCGCCGTGGGCAAGCGGGCGTGGTTGCTGGGGGTGAGCAAGGAGCGAGTGGAGGCACTGGCCGAGCTGACACCGGAGGATTTGGAAGAGTTTTATAAATCGGATAAGAAGAGTAAATAGAGCGCAGCCGAAAAACGACACTGGGAACGAACAGAGTCCGGAACGACTCTGAGATAAGAACAGCACCCTCCTGAATGGACTCCGATAAAAAGGCTGCACCATGTCGCATCGGCAGCTCACAGCCTTGAAGTGGACCGGTACCGTAACCGGTATCATCGGTGCAACCCTCATCGCCTTGAACATCTCCATAAGCGGCTACGGTTTTCTCTTCTACGGCATCTCCTGCCTCACCTGGGGCGTGGCGGGGTGGTGGATGCGTGAGTGGTCGCTGGTGGTGTTGCAGGGGGTGTTTCTGATCATTAACGTGATTGGAATCTGGCGTTGGTTGATTCTATAGTTAATGCTCTGTTGCATGATGGGGCTGCATGGCATCGGGTGAAGTTGCCACCCGTTCTCCTTGCACTATCCGAGCTAAGTTGAAAAAGCCACGATTCGGTGGTTGGTTTCCCCCCCTCCCGGGTGATAAGATTTCGCTTCCTGCCATTGCTAATCGGTGGTGAGGTCCACTCTTGATCTTTGAGCCCTGGTGATTCCATGCGACCCAAACCCCTGGTCCTGACCATTCTCGACGGATTCGGCCTCCGAGACGAAACCACGCACAACGCCATCCACCACGCGAAGACTCCCAACATCGACCGTTGGCTTGCCGAGCGGCCCAACTCCCGCCTGCACGCTTCCCACAGTCACGTGGGTCTGCCAGACGGGCAGATGGGCAACTCCGAGGTGGGGCATCTCAATCTGGGTGCGGGTCGGGTGGTGTTTCAGGACTACGCCCGCATCGACAACGCCATCAAGGCGGGTGTGCTGGGTAAGATCGACTCGGTTCGGGAGACACTGAACAAAACCAAAGCCGGAAGCGGCACCCTGCATATCATGGGGCTACTCTCACCCGGTGGTGTTCACTCCCACACCAACCATATGCTGGAGGCGGTACGGGTGGCGGCCTCGGCGGGTGTCGCCTCCATCCAGGTGCACGGTTTTCTCGATGGTCGTGACACGCCACCCCAATCGGCTCTCGACTATATCGACGCTTTCGAGAAGCAGTTGGCCGTCATCGGAGTGGGGCGTATCGCGACAGTGGGTGGTCGCTACTATGGTATGGATCGGGACACCCGCTGGGATCGGGTAGCCAAACACTACGACCTCTTCACCCAAGGGGAAGGGGAGCGCGCGGAGAGTGCGAAGGCGGCCGTTGAAGCCTCCTATGATCGGGATCAGAATGACGAATTCGTTCTGCCCACTCTGATCGGAGACATCGAGAGCGCGCCCTCCGGAATCGTCCGTGATGGCGATGGGGTGTGGATGGCCAACTTCCGCGCCGACCGCATGCGCGAGATCTGCCACGCCTTTTCCGATGGCGAAGCGTTTGACGGATTCAACCGCCGGGCAGTGCCGAAAACAGCCGCTTTCCTCTGCATGACGCAGTACGATGAAACCCTCGACAACGTCACAATCGCCTTTCCGCCGGCACGCCCTTCGGAGACGTTCGGGGAGGAGCTGGCTCGTTACGGGCTCACTCAACTCCGCGCCGCCGAAACCGAGAAATATGCCCATGTAACCTACTTTTTCAGTGGCGGTGAGGAGAAACCGTTCGATGGCGAGGAGCGCCTGATGATTCCATCGCCCGACGTGGCAACCTACGATCTCAAGCCGGAGATGTCCGCCGTCGAACTCACCGACGCCCTGATCGAGAGAATCGAAAAAGGGGATCGGGATGTGATCGTGGTCAACTACGCCAATGGTGATATGGTCGGCCACACCGGTGTTTTCGAGGCGGCTGTTCAGGCTGTTGAAATCCTGGACAACTGTCTGGGACGTCTCTCGGAGGTGGTGTTGGAGGCGGGCGGCGAAATGTTGATCACCGCCGATCACGGCAACGCCGACCAGATGGTCAAGGAGGAGACGGGGCAACCCCACACCGCGCACACCACCAATCAGGTGCCTCTGATCTATCTTGGTGGTCGTGCACTGACTCTGGAGGAGGGGCGCTTGTGTGATGTGGCGCCGACTCTGATGGAGTTGCTTGGCCTTTCCAAGCCCGAGGTGATGACCGGGCGCTCTCTGGTGGCACGATAAACCTGGACTTATGCGGCGCTCTTCCACACCACTTCTTCTCAGCCTCACCTTGATCCTGACAGCGATCGTCATGCTGCCGGGCACGGCTCTTTGTGTGGATCGTGATGCTCCACCCCCCTCCAAGGTGGACAAAAACAAGGAAGAGATCAAAAAAATCGTCACCAAGCTGAAAAAGGAGCGTCAGGCACTGCGCAAACGGCAGGGGCAGGAGCGCTCGATTCTGTCGGATCTCCAGACGCTGGACCGCAAGATAACGCAGGGTGAAAAGCGCCAGAATGGCATCACCAGCGAGTCCAAGGGGATTCGCCGGGAGCTGCCGGAGCTGGAGCGTAAGAGCGAAGCGCTCATGAAGAAGATGGCCGAGCAGCGGCGCCACCTGCGCTCCTACGCCCGGATCATCTACGGTCTCGGGGAGCAGGGGGTGGTCAAACTGGCCCTGTCGCAGCAGAACACCAGCCGGGTTCGTCAGGGGGTGCTCTATTTCTCCCGCCTGATGCAGAGCCGCAACGAGGTGTTCAAGCAGTTTCACGTCAGCCTTGAGCAGCTCAAGGCCACGCGTCAGGCCCGAGAGAGCCGTCTTGCCCGTCTCAAGAAGCTCTCCAAAGAGCTGAAGGTGGAGCAGGCGAGCCACCGTAAGCATCGCCGGCAACGCAAGAACCTTCTCAGCCGCATTCGCAAGGAGAAGGGGCTGCACGAACGGCGCATCCGAGAGTTGAAGCAGGCGAAGAAGGAGCTGAAGAGCTTCGTCAGCAAACTGCAGACGGAACTGGAACGACGGGAGAGTGCCGCTCGTGAGAAGGCCTCCTTCGGTCGGGTGATCTCACGGAAGGGGCGTCTGCCCCGGCCCACCAAGGGGCGCAAACGCAACCGTCCGCCGGGTCTTTTTTTCAAGACTTCTTCAAAAACAGCCGTGAAATCGGTTTTCAAGGGGCAGGTTGTTTACGCAGACTGGTTTCGGGGGTATGGTTTGCTGTTAATATTGAATCATGGCCAGCAGATCTATTCCCTCTATGGCCATAACCGACGCCTGCTGGTCTCGCAGGGAGACTGGGTGGAGAGCGGTGAGAAGATCGCAGAGGTAGGCGATACGGGCTCTCTTGATGGGGTGGCAGGACTCTATTTCGAAATTCGCCGCAAAGGCGGTGCCGTCAATCCTCGCCACTGGCTGGGGGGATAGGCGTTTTGACTCGGGAGTGGAAGAAAGATGAGCGCTCTTTTCCGGAAAAAACCGTTGCGCACACTGTTGGTCGTGGCCGTCATGGCCTTTGGACTCCTGCATGTGGGGATCGGCAATGTCCTGGCTGTCAGCCAGATCACCTATGAAAAACTCAAGGTGTTTTCCGAAGTCTATGCCCTGATCAAGAGCAGCTATGTGGAGGAGGTGGATGAGAAGTCCCTCCTTTACGGTGCCATCGACGGCATGCTCGAGACACTCGATCCGCACTCGTCGTTTCTGACGCCCGAGAGCTTCAACGAGATGAAGGTGGATACCCGGGGAGAGTTCGGCGGTCTCGGCATTGAGATCACTCGCGGTAACCGGGCGATCAAGGTGGTTTCACCGATTGAGGACACGCCTGCGTTTCGCGCCGGCATGAAGGCGGGAGACCTGATCGTCCGTATCGATGAAGAGAGCACGCAGGATATGGACTTGATGGAAGCGGTCAAGAAAATGCGTGGCAAGCCGGGGACCGATATCACCCTGACCGTGGCGCGCAAAGGGAAGCGGGAGCCGCTGAAATTCACCCTGACCCGGGCAGTGATCAAGATCCGCAGCGTCAAGTGGCGTATGGAGGAGGATAAGATCGCCTATATTCGGGTGATCCAGTTCAACGAGCAGACCTATCCGCTGCTGGAGCGCGCGGTCGACGAGCTGAAGGGTAAGGTGAAGGACGGCAAACTCAACGGTCTGGTGCTGGATCTTCGCAACGATCCGGGCGGTCTTCTCGATCAGGCGGTTCAGGTGGCGGATGCGTTCCTGGATGAGGGGCGGATCGTCTACACCAAAGGTCGCCTTGACGGCAAGGATATGGCGTTTGATGCCCGCTCCGGCGATCTGGTGAAAGATGCGCCCATCGTGGTTCTGATCAACTCCGGTTCCGCTTCCGCCTCGGAGATCGTCTCCGGAGCCCTGCAGGATCACAAACGGGCCATCGTCATGGGAACCCGCTCCTTCGGCAAAGGGTCGGTTCAGACCATTATTCCACTCTCCGACGGCTCCGGTCTTCGTTTGACAACGGCGCAGTACTACACCCCCAGTGGTCGATCCATCCAGGCCAAAGGGATCGAGCCCGACATCATCGTTGAGGATCGCGTACTCGGCGAGAGCAAGGAGAAGGGTGCGCACGCCACCGAAGCCGACCTCAAGGGACATCTGAAAAACGGTGCCGAAGGGGAGGGTGGTAAACCCAAACCGTCCAAATCCAAAAAGAAGAAGGAAGGCGCCTCCGAGGAGGGTGACAAGGAGCCGGATTACGTCACCGGACGCAGTAAGGAGGACTACCAGTTGGAGCGTGCCCTCGATCTTCTGCGCGGATATCAGGTGTTCAAGAGCATGGATAAAGGCTGATTCGGGCGGGCTTCTTCCAGTCTCCCGGTGTCGTGTCGTAAATGTGTAGCCCCGGCTGGTGTCTCACGTGATGAACGCCGGTCGGGGTCGTTCCGTTTTTCCCTATTTCATTCAATATTTGGAAGTCAACTCCCATGGGCGACAAGAACAAGAAGAGCAGCAACACCGTTTGGCACGTTCACAGAATCACACGTAAGGAGCGTGAAAAGCTCAACGGTCACCGAGGGCTCCTGCTCTGGTTCACAGGTCTCTCTGGTTCAGGGAAATCAACGCTCGCATCAGCGGTGGAGGAGCGTCTCTACAGCCAGGATTTGCGGACATTTGTTCTGGACGGTGACAATGTGCGCCACGGTCTCTGTTCGGATCTGGGCTTTTCCGACGTGGATCGTCGGGAGAATATTCGTCGCATCGGCGAGGTAGCCAAGCTGCTGGTGGAGTCGGGTAGTATCGTCATGGCCGCCTTCATCTCGCCCTTCCGGTCCGACCGGCAGCGGGTGCGCAATCTGCTGCCTCCTGGGGATTTCCTGGAGATCCACTGCAAGTGTTCGCTGGAGAAGTGTGAAGAGCGCGATGTGAAAGGGCTCTACAAAAAGGCGCGCGCCGGGGAGATCAAGGACTTTACCGGCATCTCTTCCCCCTTCGAAGAGCCGACCGATCCCGAGCTGGTTCTGGAGACCGACACCTACGATGTGAATGCGTGTGTGGAACAGACTCTGGCTCTGGTCAAAAAACGGATGAGCCTGTAGGCCCGGTCCGCTGTCCGAACTCTCTATCATCTTGAAAGGGTGAATCCCACCCACACCACGGGAGCAGCCACCATGAGCACGGAGACCATCGTTACATTCCTGGGCGGCGGCAACATGGCCGAAGCGATCATTCGCGGACTGGTGCGGGACGGGACCGTCGCCAGCGGAAATATTCGGGTGGGTGATCCTGATGAGGCGCAGCGGCGGAAATATAGCGACGATGAGATGTTGGGCGGTGTGATGACCGGGCCGGACAACAGTCTGCTGGTCCGGGGTGCTCGCGTGGTGGTGGTGGCGGTGAAGCCCCATCTGGTTGAGGACGTGCTCACGGAGATAGCGGAGAAATTGTCCTCGGATGCCGTGGTGATCTCCATCGCTGCCGGAATCACCCTCAACGCTCTCCGTCAGGCGCTGCCGCACGCGCAGCCGGTGATTCGCGTGATGCCCAACACACCGGCTCTGGTCGGGGAGGGGATCTCGGTGCTCTGCCCGGCCCAGACGGTGAACGAGCAGCAGTTGAAACTGGCGGAGTCGCTGCTTTCGGCGGTGGGAGAGGTGGCCGATGTGACCGATGAGAAGCTGATGGACGCGGTGACGGCGCTCTCCGGCTCCGGTCCCGCCTATGTCTTTCTGTTGGCGGAGGCGATGTCCGACGGGGGTGTTGCCTGTGGGCTTCCCCGTCCCCTTGCCGATCGATTGGCGATTCAGACCCTGCTCGGAGCCTCCCGGTTGATGGACGAGAGCGGGAATCACCCTGCTGTTCTCAAGAGCATGGTCACTTCACCCGGTGGAACCACCGTTGCCGGGATCGCCGAGCTTGAGAAGCTGGGCGTTCGCGGCGCCATGATGTCTGCGATCGAAGCGGCCTGGAAACGGGGTAAAGAGCTGGGATCGTGATCGATCAGCCTGTTTCAGACGCACCCTGGTTTCGTGAAGTGGAGGAAGATCGATGTTTGCCGTGATTCGTGTTCTTCTGTTGGCCGCTTTTGGTGGTGCCTCCTTCGGTATCGGCATGAAGCTGGCCGGAACGGGTCGCCCCACCTCCCTGACCCCCGTAACGGATGGTGAGGCGGAGAGCCCCGGACACGATCCTCGTGAGACGGTACGCTTTCTCGGTCAAACCCTCTTCGAAGAGAGCGAAGAGGTGATCTCCCACGAGGAGATCCCTCTGGACAACCGCAAAGGCACCACTCCCCTCAACAGCGAACACACTCTCAGCAGAACCGTTGAGACCACGCTGGAGCTGGAAAAAGAGGAGGATCTGGAGAAGAAGTTGGGCATGGGTCTGATCAAACTGGTGGAAGGGGAGTTCAAACGGCAGATCTCCAATGAACTCGGACTGCGCCTCGACTCCACCATCAGCAAGAAGGTGACGCTGCGCTGCAGTGCCCGACCCGGTGAGTTGGCCCGTTTTCGGGTGGTGTGGCAGCAGAGCCTGCGTCGCGGACTCTACTCGGTGACCATCGGCGAAGAGATCCACCGCATCCCGTTTCAAGCCACCTGCGGCCTCTCCTACACCGTCGAGAGCCTGGGCGACGGCTCCGATACCGATGAAACCACTGCCACCGAACCTCTGCAGGATTTTGTCTGACCCCTTCCGACCGTCGTGACGGCAGTCGCCCGCATCCGGCCCTTGCGCCACTCTTCTCTTCTCAAGATCACCCCATGGGGAATCTTCTGCCCCACCGGCAAAGAACTCCTTGCCGTCCTGGCGGAAACAATTGCCCCTTTTTTGCTCTAATGCTGTATGATGAATAGCGTAACATGTTGTAAAAGCGCGAACATAATCTTTTTCAATGTTTTGGTATGCCACGTGCATCATAACGTCCCAAGAGCCGGAACGTAGCCCGACTGGAGATGAGGCCGCATATGGAGATTCAAGGTACACGATTCGGAACGCTGGAGTTTGAGGATGCGGATATCATCACCCTGAATGACGGGTTGTTGGGATTTCCGCTGAGCCGGAAGTTCCTTCTGTTTCCGTATGGTGACGACTCGGCCTTCTTCTGGCTGCAGTCGGTGGATGAACCGGAGATCTCGTTCATCGTGGTCAATCCGTTCGATTTCTTCAACGATCTGGAGTTCACGGTGGAGGATGAGGATGCCAAAGCGATTGTTCTGGAGAAGAGCGAGGATCTGGAGGTGTTCTCTCTGGTGACGATTCCCGAGGGACGTCCTGCAGAGATGCGGACCAATCTGGCCGGACCGGTTATCGTCAATGCATCCAACCGGCAGGGCCGACAGATCCTGGTCAAGGAGTACTCACCGCGGCAGGCCCTGATTCCGGAGGAGCTGCGGGGGAGTTTTCAACATAATTCGGGAAAAAGCGATTCAGTTCGCGTTAACCAGAGCCGATAAGTCAACTAGGAGCGTAACGGTTAGGAAGCCTTGCGTTCCGGGGATGGAAAGGGTTTGACCCATGCCTCTTTACATCAACACCAACGTCGCTTCGCTCAATGCGCAGCGCAACCTGATGAAGTCCACGGACGCGCTGGGAACGACTTTCGCCCGGCTCTCGTCGGGGCTTCGAGTCAACTCCGCCAAGGACGACGCGGCGGGGATGGCAATCTCGAACCGGATGAC
>JADGBX010000138.1 GCA_015231265.1 Magnetococcales bacterium
ACAAGGGCTATGATGCCAACCATTTTGTTGAAGCGATTGAGAGTAAAGGCGGGACGCCTGTCATCCCACCAAGAAGCAATCGCAATACCCCACGGGAATATGATCGCGATTGGTATAAGGACCGTAATCTTGTAGAAAGATTTTTCAACCGTATCAAACAGTTTCGAAGAATTGCAACGCGATATGAAAAACTTGATCGATGTTATCGAGCAATGCTTACCCTGGTGTGCACGATAGTGTGGTTATTGTGAACAGGACATCGTATGTCGCTATAAAAGTCTCACATGTCAACACGCCCTAAAAACAGGTATCCGTTCGGCATTGTCAACTTATCTCAACAGTGACCGAAAAGAGCGCCTCAACAGTCGACCTTCCTTCACCTACTCTCACATTTCGGACGCACTTCCAGTGACCATATTCCACTCTGAAAACCCACGATTCCGGAGTTTGCGATAGGAAGAAGCAGACATCAGATACCGGTCTTGACGAGAAAGATTGTTGATCGGTCCGTGAACTGATAGAAAGCGCTGAGCGTGGCCGGGTGACTTGAATCTTTGCATCTGCCGTTCCTGTTGTCGCGTTCGTTGATGCGAGTTCTCGACCCGGTTGTTTTGGTGTTGGCCTGTCTCATGCTCTGCAGCCAGCCCCATTTCTCGATGTGCGGCTCCATAGCTCTTGGGCTTGTCAGTCACAATCTTCTCTGGACCCTCCAGTTGCATAACAAATAAAATGGAACCCTGAGAAATCCCCTAGAAAACAATCCGATATAATCCGGAAAATCTGTTTCTGGATATCACCGCCAGTGAGACCCAGAAAAGAAGACGGCCCCTTTTCGTGCTACAATGGCAATCACGTAACTGATTGGATTTCCACAAAAAGAGACCGCACTCCATGAAGCATAGCAGAGCTGGCGTTCGCCGCAAGACTTTTGCCATTCCCAGGCTTCGTTTCGAGGACCAGGATCTGACTTCTTTTTCCGGGTTGATCGTTTGCCAGAGGCTGTTTGCTCACCTCTCCATCAGTGCCTGATTACGCCGCTGTTTTCGACATATCGGAGTCACCCCGATCTATGGCCACGCCCGGATCATCCTGATATTGGTCGTTCACTTGATCATGGTGTCCCTGTCGAAAACTCCGTCTGGACTGAATTCAACAGTTTCAGCGACTATGAATGAGCCGATTTCACTGGACGTACGGACTGAATTTCCGGAGAATTGGTCAGTGATGTGATGCTCGTGTGTTGCTGGGTATGCCAAATCCCAGAAATCGCGTATGGGCCATCGGAGCATCACTCAAACGCATGCTCTTTGAAATCTCAGGAACTGAGCAACTGACAGTAGTCAGGCTGCGACCCGTTTATACTGATGGTGCAGTCCACCGAGTATCGGGTGGGCGATGATCTTGCCACTGGTCGGCAGTTGGATCTCACGAGTAACCGGGTAGTCCTTCTTCAACGACAAATGCGTCCGCTGACCGTGATAGTATTCAATGTAGGATGACAGGATTCGACGCAGGTGTTCCCGGTTCAGCACGATGATGTGATCAAGACACTCCCTACGCAGGCTTCCGATCACCCGTTCAGCAATCGCATTCTGCCAAGGACTTCTCGGAGCCGTGATGACAGGCTCAATGTACATGGCTTTGAACACCGATTGGCATGCCATTAAGGTCGGATCGCGGTCATGGAGAAGATATCTGGGAGAGGAGTCCCACGGAAACGCTTCACGAATCTGTTGCATGACCCATGCTGAAGTGGGATTGCTGGTCATGTTGAAGTGGACAATCTTCCGTCGTTCATGATCGATGAGAATGAGGACATGGAACACGTTGAAGCAGATCGTTGGCACGGTGAAGAAATCCATGGCGACGATCTGGTCAGCATGATTGTCCAGGAACGTCCTCCAAGTCTGTGACGGAGGCTTGGTCGTTTTGACCATGTACTTCCCAAGGGAAGTCTCTCCAACATGATATCCCATCTTCAACAGCTCACCGTGGATTCGAGGCGCTCCCCACAGTGGGTTTTCAAGACTCATTTGCCTGATCAGTCTGCGGACCTCGTATGAGACCAATGGTCTACCTGGACGACGATTCCGTGATTTCCACTTCCAGAAGAGTCTGAATCCCTCCTTGTGCCACTTCACCACAGTTTCCGGTTGTACGATTACCAGAGCGTTCTTCCATCCGGACCAAATCCGATACAGCACAATCCAGAGGATTCGATCCCATGATCTCAGCCGTGGCCGTGATGGATTCTTGCGTTTCAGGACGTTGATCTGATGACGCAACGCCTTGTTTTCCAACTGTAGGGCTGAGTGAGATTTAAGGAATTCCGTGATGAAAGGGATGAAATCGGATAGTGTGCCGAGCATACTGTGTCTCAAGAGTTGAAGGATAGTCCGTTGGGCGATCATGACAGCAGCTACAAGCAGCTTTTCAGCCATTCCGAGATGGTACGTGATCTCCTTCAAGGTTTCGTTGAAGAGGCATGGGTTGAGCAACTGGACTTTTCCAGTCTGGAGAAAGTAAGCGGCAGCTACATCACCGATGATCTGCGTGACCGTGAAGATGATGTCATCTGGCGGGTTTGGTGGGGAGAGGAGTGGCTCTATCTCTATGTCGTCATTGAGTTCCAATCGACAGTAGATTGGATGATGGCGGTCCGTATGAACGCCTATGTGATGTTGCTATACCAGGACTTGGTCAAATCGGGACAAGTGAAGAAGGGTGCCTTGCTGCCGCCCGTGCTCCCTATGGTTTTATACAACGGCAAGCCCGCCTGGACTGCAGTAACAGACGTCGCAGACTTGATCATATCGGTTCCTGGAAGTTTGAATCGTTTTCGTCCGCGCATGCGGTATCTGCTCATTGATGAAGTGCGATATGAGGATGCCGTGTTGGCGGATATGCAGAACCTGGTGGCCGCCCTGTTTCGGCTTGAAAAGAGCCAGACACCGACAGATATTCGCGCAGTACTGAAGAGTCTGATCACGTGGCTGAAAGCACCTGAGCAGTTGAGTCTGCGACGCGCCTTTACAGTGATGCTGGGACGGGTTTTGTTGCCACGCCGAGTTCCTGGTCAAACCATACCGGAGTTGAACGATTTGCAGGAGGTTGATGCCATGCTTGCCGAGACCGTACAGGAGTGGACAAAACAGTGGAAAGCCGAGGGTCGAGCCGAGGGTCGAAACGAGGGTCGAGCTGAGGGTCGAGCTGAAGAGGCTGGATCTATGCTGTCACGGCTTTTACAAAGACGCTTTGGAGATCTCCCCCATTGGGCACAGGAGAAAATCCAGAATGCCAATGTAAAAACGCTGGAACAATGGAGTGACCGCATTTTCGATGCAGACTCGTTAGAGGCTGTTTTCAAATAGAAAAGACATCTTTTCTCAGCCTTGGCACTCCAAGATTTTTCCGGAAATGTTCTCCGTTCCCATCACACACGCAAGCGGAGATTTTTCCGTCCTGACCATATATTGCTCCGCCATTCTTTTATCGATGAAGATTCTCTGATTGATAACCGCCCTACGGGGCGGTTTTTTCATGCGCGAAATTCTTCAATATTTCCAACACCTAAGAGCTATTCACCTTCCACAACTTCTCTACCCGTCCGTACCTTCTCCACTCGGAATCGGCCCCAAATTCTCTCTGCTCCCCGGTATTCTCCGAAACCTCTGTACTTCTGGCAGCAAAGGTACGGAATCCGTACCTACATCAACCTATTGATTCTCCATGCCTATTAACATTTCCTGATCAAGACGGAGTTCGAATCCCTCCCGCACAACCGAAACGAACTCGAACCGGAGAATGGCATTCGTTGTTCCTGTGCGTCTTGCATGAATTCAAGGATCAAGAGGAATCAGATTCGCCCCCTGGCTGCGGCGGACTTCATGAATAACTTCATCATTGTCGTAGAGAACATGGATGACACCAATGAGATCGTCGAGGAGGTCGCCCACTGTGAACGCTTCACCAGGATCGACAGGGCGTTCGTTGCCGAGTTCGGCGTCAACCGAATCGTCTGCGTCGTCTTCCCGGAGGAGCCGTGGATGAACGGGGCAGAGGCCGGCATTGGAGGGGATGGCTGAGTGACTTATGTACACCTCGGCATCGCCTACGGACGTTCCCAATCTTCAATTTCGCCATTGACCACGTCGAACAGGGGGTGTGGAGCAGCTCTTCCACCCCCATGACAGTGCTGAAATGATCCGGTACTCGGCTCTCCACCTGCTTGAGGAAATGCACCCTCTGGAATGTGAACTGCCCCCCGGTCACGGTCATCCTGCCCGTCCACTCAGCCGGGTGGATCAAGTAGGCGTTGAACCTATAGCAGCGCCTGAGCGACTCGAAGTGGGGACCTCGGTCAGGTACTCGGAGATGGCACCCACTGGGTCGTCCTGCGCCCTAAAGCGTTCCAACTGGGAGTGGCAAGTGTAACCTCGTGTCCCTCAGAATAGCAGTCAGCTACCCATTGCGTCCTCCCCTACCGATCCAATAACACCGCCTCTGGAACGCTATTCCCCAGAACACAACCCGCCGGGACGATACCATCGATGGAGGAGTCGCAGACCAGGAAACGCGAATAGAACGAGCCGGAGAGTCGCAGTTGGTGGCATCTCTCTGGAGCTTACCCCTCCTCAGGATGAGACTCCAAAGAAGAGATCTCTCTGGTGTTCCGGGACCGACTGCGATTGAGGTAGCCTGGTGAATACGGACACTCCTGCTTGGTAAACTACCGGCAGGAGGAAACAGATGTCACAGAATCAGAACTACTCACCTGAGTTTTGAGCGGAAGCTATCAAATTGGTATTGGAACAGCGACTCTCCCAGCCAGAGGTAGCGAAACGGCATTCCATACCCAAAGGCACACTTGGTGGTTGGGCGGCGGCTGCCAAACGGGGAGGACCAGTGGCTTCTGGCTGGTGATTCGTTCCTGAGCTGGAGGCAGAAATCAGTCGTCTACACAAGGAGCTGAAACAGACCTGACCTGTAGACAATGACCGGATGAACCTCATTTCTTGCCCGCCATATAACGAAGAAATGCCCGGTGGTAACCGGGTACGGTGCCCAGCAGTGCGGCAACCCATGGGATGCGATGGATGGATCGATGGACGGTTTCGTAGTTACACGTCTTACACGGCTCTTCTTTATAGCCACCTGCAAGTGTCCGGCGCCTGGCTGCGGCCAGATCCCGGTAGGCATGAAGCAGCGTGTAATCCGGTTGACTCAGATCACCCACCACATACGGCGCATGCTCGGGAGCCAGAGATTGTAACTGGCAACACCACATCACCTGACCGTTGAAATCCACGGTCACGGCCCGAACCGTATCCCAACAGATTGAGCGGCGCTGATAGGGCTGTTGTGTCGCTACCAGCCCGCCACGAGAGTAAAACTCCGTAGGCCCGGAGTGAAAATGCGGGATTCGATACAACACATCCACCGAGGAGTTGGAGAGACGTTCATAGCCGTTTATCGTCTCCCCGGTGGGGGTCAACCCTGTTCTCCGTAACAGATACTCTGCCAGCCGTTTGCTTGGCTCTTCATCGTTTGGATAGATGTTGACCCAGAGCCGGTCCAGCCCGGTTCGCTCCAATCTGGCCAATGTGTTTCGATTCAGGTAGTCGCCATTGCTGTGGGCCGTCAACAGCGCTTTGGGTAACGCCTGTCGCGTCTGATCAATGCGGTCGTAGATGGAATCATGGGCCATGAATTCCGAATAGCGCGCCCAGACCACTTCTCTGCGATAATCGATCTCGGACAAACCGTTCAAAATCTTCTCAAAGACCCGATCATGCATACGAGTAACTGTCGTCCTGCGGTTCACCCCGACATTACTGCAAAATGGGCAGAGACGGTTGCAGTAGTCGTGATTCTCTATCTCAACCTGTTCCACCATGGCTGCGAACAGGGGGCGTATTTCAGAGAGCGACGTATGGGCGTCGATCAAGGCAGTGGGGAGTGAATTGACCTTGAGAAACCGAATGCCATGGACAAGGGGATTCATCTGCGTCCTCCGATGGGCTGTTCTCTCAGAGATGTTGGCTGACGATGTACAATGAGGAGCGTCCACACGAGGCCCTGGGTAACCATACACCCATTGAATGCGGACGCTCTATTTATACACCGATGATCGTGCTCTCCTCTTCGAATGAGTTGGTGGGATGATGCCGCCAAAGAGCGTGGGCAAAGAGTACAAAAAAGGGCAGCCATACCAGCAATGATACGCTTAACTGATTCTGTCCGTGACTGCTTGGCAAGAGGAGAAAGAACACGAACAGGAAACTGATGAACACCTCTCTTGAGATCAGTGTGAATCCTATGCCGTTTTTCGTCAGTTCATTGTTGATGGCAAGGATTCCAAGAAAACCGCCCAGGGTGTAGAGCAACCCGGCGAGTTGAAACAACCCTTCCGGGTGATATCCGTGGTGTAGAAAGCCATTTCCAAACGTGAGAGCCAGTACGGCTATCATCAACATCGCTACTTTCCCAGGGAAGGAAAACAGTAGCGTGATCAGGTAAACTCGGAAGTGCAGTAATGTTGCCAAGCAGAGGCAGACAATACCGTTCAACTCCAAGCGCTCTTCCGACAGGGGTGATACAAACGTAACAACCCAAACCGGGATCTGGTCTACCCAACTCCCTTGATCATTCAGATGGTCAGCGATTGCCCCACAGCAGAAGAAGGCAAATCCCATGACGATCAGGGTAAGGGAGAGCCAGGCTCGGCTTATCAGTAGAGTGCGGCTCAGAGCAATAAACAGGATCAGACCAAACAGAATCTGAGCACTCTCCACAATCATATTGCTCTCAGAGAGATAGATAATCAGGCTCATCATCAGAAATGCTATCGAGGTACGGATCTCTTCTGGATGTTTCACCACCTGATAGGAGTGTATTGAACTTAACACAATGATAAACAAGTAGAACTTCGACAATTGTTCCCCAATCATATACTCGGAACGAAGTGAAACCAAATCAGCCAGAAAAGGATGGGTTTGCTCACCGAGAAAGAGAAGCAGAACATGTAAGATAGTGAAACCGGCAACAAAAGACACGATAGAAACTATTGATTTGTATGATATTTTATTCTGAACACTCTTCATAAGCCAGCACCATTACATGTATCATCGGGAATTAACTAAGTGGCACCATTCAAGTCACTATTCTTGCTGTAATCACCTCAAAAAACCAATTCGGACCTCTCCGAAGAGGCTCTTGATCCTACCAGAAACATGTTCAACCTATCATCAGTCCCGCTTTACCATGATTTTCAATTGGTTCTCTGATTCCAGATGCACTCTTCCAATGTTCTGCTCGATTCATTACCATGTGCCCCCTCTACGCCGACTGCATCTGCCAACTTCGTGTTTGATTTAGAATCAATGAGAACAACAGCTCCGTAATGGTAACCTCCACCATATGATATGTCACATTCCGAGCGCTATGAACCACGTTTGCACCAATCTTGATCAGTTTCTCGCGCAGGGCGGTCAAGCGCATCAAAGAAGATTTCAAAGGCTGGGAGCTCGTACGCGCTCTGTTTGTGGCTGGTTCGGGGATGAACTCAAAGCAAAGGCGCGCTGGGCGATAATGGCATGCAGTGATTTCATCAGACAGTGGGTGCGACCGGCATAGAGTATTAGGGTCACGATGCGGACCGAGTCGGCCTCTGGAGTTATGACACTGTCCGGGCGGGGAGCTCATGACGTATTCCGAGGGGTGCAGACGTAGTAACAGAAATCATCAAGTAGACCGAGCAAGAGATGAGACTGGAGTGCCCTCAACCGTTTTCTGCTAACGAGCTTTTTCACCCGAAACCCTTCGTCACGAAGCTCTTTCACTTGAATGGCAGGTGTGGTCAAACGAATGGTGGTTCGTCCCCATTTATAGTGATCATCCTGCATGATCGTTTCCCGTTTTCCCTTGAGCAGCGTATTGAAAAAAGGCCAGATGCCGTCCCGGCTGCGGGGGAAGCAGTTGTTGTGGGTGCTGAAGATGAATAAGCCATCAGGTTTGAGGACGCGCCATATCTCACGCAGAGTGGCAAGACGTGCGGAATAGGGGTGGATGTAGTCGATACCATTGAAGGAAAAGAGCACCACATCGAAGGATGTCGTCTCGAA
>JADGBX010000139.1 GCA_015231265.1 Magnetococcales bacterium
GCCCAGGCGCCGCCCCAACAGTGCATCCAGATCGCCATCGCCATCCACATCCCCCAAGGCGACGGAGGTGTTATAGTCGTTGTTGCCGAATGAACCGGCTTGGCCGTTATCGGTAAAGGTTCCGGAGCCATCGTTGAGCCAAACCTGATTGCGGTAGGTATCGTCGGCCGCCCCGCCCTCTTGACCGTTGGCCACGAAGAGATCCAGGTCGCCATCACCATCCAGATCCCCCACCGCCACATCGCTACCATCACGGGCACCCAGGCTCTGGCCGCTGTCGCGGAAGGCGGCGGTGCCACTGCTGCCCTGGTTGCCGTACCAGACGATGCTGCCATCGGCGAGACCAACCACCATATCCCGGTCACCGTCGCCGTCGAGATCACTGAAGCGCATGGTGCTGGTGGTGCCGACACCGGAGGCGACCAGGATGGGGTTGAACGCCTGGGAACCGTCGTTCTCCATCCAGTAGAGATTGCCCTGACTGGAGGTGTGCACGGCGATATCCAGATCGCCATCCTTGTCACCATCGGCGATGGAGAGGGCCGTGGGATGGGTGATGTTGGTGGTGAGCGTGTTGAGGGAGAAGGAGCTGCTGCCGCTGTTCTTGAACCAGTAGACCGCATCGTTGGCCGGAGAACTCACCACCATGTCCCGGTGTCCATCCTTGTCCAGATCGACGATGCGCGCCATGCGAAAGGTGGTGGAGGGGGTGGTGAGCGTCGTATCACTGAAGCTCTGGGAGCCGTTGTTCTGCAACCAGGTGACGTGGCCGAAGCCGGTGGCGGTCTTGGTGCCGATGGCGACGATATCCATGTCGCCGTCGTTATCCATATCACCCACCTTCACATGGTTGGTGGTCATCGTCGACGAGGAGAAGAGAACGGTTTCGGTGAAGTTCTGGCTGCCGTCGTTCTGGAGCCACACCACCTGATCATCCTGGGCATCATAGGCGGCGACGATATCCTTGTCGCCATCACCATCCATGTCGGCCACCACCACGGAGTAGGGATAGACGGCGGTGGTGCTGATGGTCTGGGTAGTGAAGTTCTGGTTGCCGTCGTTCTTCAGCCAGTAGACGCCGTTGCCACTGTTGATGGAGGTGTAGAGAATATCCTTGTCGCCATCGCCATCCAGATCGGTGATGGTGATCGACTCGACACTGGTGGCCGTGGTGGAAGCGGTCTGGGTGGTGAAGCTCTGGCTGCCGTTGTTCTTGTGCCAGTAGATGGAGTGATTATCCTGGGAGGCGGAGACCACATCCTTGTCGCCGTCGCCGTCCATGTCGATGACGATCACTCTATCGACGCTGCTGGCGTGCTGGCCGATACTCTGGGCAGTGTTGAAGCTGGCGGTCAGGAGATGGTCGTAGGTGCTGACCGGCACACCGGTGATCGCCGTCACCGAACCGGCGTGCACTTCCAATGTCCAGTCGCCACCAAGATCTTCGGAGCCGGTAGCGTCGTCGGAGGCGGCCACATCGGCACCGGTCATCGCCGCCAGCGCCGTCACGAATGCCTCCCCCTGCGCACCCTGCCCCACATCACAGCCGTAGAGCAGAATATCGGCATCTTCCGTGAGCGCACCCGCCCAGGAGGTCACCTGTTGCTGCTGCTCCTCCAGACGGTCGCCATCCACCACGTCACTACCCAGGAAGAGCCGCCCCGCATCGCCGTGGGAGAGGATGTGTATCGTCGCCAGCGCATCTCTTTGGGCGAGGGTTTCGGTGATCCGATCCAGCCCGCTGCCGGTGGCATCCAGCACCACCACCTCGATCCCGTCGTGGAATCCCGACAGCAGCGTCTCGTGATCGTGAAGGGCCGCGTCGATGAAGAGAATCTCCCGAGGCGGTTCCAACGCCGCCGGAACGAACTGCTCGGGAATCCCCGATCTCTCGGAGCCCCCCTCTTCCGTCGAGACCGGGGAAACACAGCTGCAGGCGTCGTCGAAAGGGGTGTCGGCAGGGTCGATGATGGGTGTCGTCGTTGCCAATGCCGCAGGATCCACCAGGGCGCTGACCACTCCCGCCGCATCCAGCAGAATGCGCGGCTCCAGGAGTATGGGCAGAGTGTCGGGAGGTGGGGTGGAGGCGTTCTCTTCACAGTGCTTCGAAGAGGAGTATCCGCCCCGGAAAAGTGCCCCTGAAAGTGCTTGATTCAATCGCTTGAAATACATCCGTCCGACCATAAAGGTTGCAGGCGTCCAAATCTCTCACTGACATGACATCGTGTTGCGCCTCGTCACTATTGCTTGGCAATCACTTATAATCTTAACAGCGACATGCAGACACACAAACCGGTAATCTTGCCGCTATTCCGATGGTCACTTCTCCTTCTTTTCCAGCACCTCATGCAGTGTGGCAAGCGTCGTCGCCGCCTCTTTGAAGTTGAATGCCAAGAGGGCTTCTCCCAAGGTATCGATCAGGGTGTCCACTGCCGGTGAATGGTCGCGTAGTGCCGGTACGATCTTGTACTCAAAGGTGTCTTGAGCGTCGTAGCTCCAGCCTTCAATCTGCTCTGCCAACAGGGAGAAAGCCGCCTGTAGCTGCGCCGGATCCGGAGTGATACCTTCCCCTCCTTTGTGCGATTCGGATCGCCTCATCTCCTCTTCGTGCCGCTCCAGCACGCTCTCCACCTGCTGCATGAGAGCCTGGTGTGCGCTCTCGAAGGCACGGAACAGTGCACTCTCTTCGGAGACGTTTTCAGTCGCCAACGCCTGTTCCAGCGTCTTGCACGCCGCCATCAGCGGTCCTGCCGAGATGTTTCCGGCCACCCCTTTGATGGTGTGAACCAGCCGTTTTGCCTCCGCACTCTTCTCATGGTCACCACTGACGATCACACCGCGCACCAGCTCCACCGCATCGCGCTGGCTTCTGTGAAACTCCTTGAGAATCAGCAGCAGCAACCCTTCATTCCCCTCCATCCTCTCCAGAGCATCCTGCACGTCCATCAAGGTCAGCGCAGAGTAGTCGACGGCGATCTGCTCCGAATCCGGAGCGTCGATCGGCTCAGGCAGGTGGGTGTCATGCGACGCGCCCAGCCCCTCGCGGGGCACGATCCACTCGGTCAGGGTGGTGTAGAGATGGTTGCGATCGATGGGTTTGGTGACATGACCGTTCATTCCCACCGCCAGACACGCTTCCAGATCACCGCGCATGGCGTGGGCGGTCATGGCGATGATGGGGAGTGTTGCGAACTGCGGCTGTTCGCGAATCGCCTGCGTCGCCTGATAGCCGTCCATCACCGGCATCTGAATATCCATCAGCACCAGGTCGAAGCGGCTGTAGTGCAACTGGTCCAGGGCGATGCGGCCATTCTCCGCCACGGTGATGCGCAGACCCACTGCCTGTAGAACCTCGCGCGCCACCTGCTGGTTGATGACGTTATCCTCCACCAGGAGAATCTCCGCCCCGGCGATACGGCGACGCACCGCTGCCACATCCACCTCACTGTGGCGACTACGACGGGTTTCCACCACCTCCTTGCCGAACACCTCCAGCACCGTATTGTAGAGAGTGGAGCAGTTGACCGGTTTGTCGATGCGGGCATCGATGGTGATCTCGGTGTCCGTCGGTTCCTGCTCGCCGAAACCGGAGAGCAGAATCACCGTGCTGCGACCGTCATCGTCGGTGACACGATCGTCCCGATTCTGCTGTAGCGCCGTCAGTGTGGCGACTCCATCCATGTCCGGCATGAAGCCGTCCACGATCACCAGATCGAACCGGGGCGCGCTTCTCTCCTGCACCATGGCCACCGCCTCGGCACCGGAAGCGACGCTGGTGGTGTGGAAACCGAACATCTCCATCATCGCCACAACCGCCGTGCGGGCGGTTCGGTTGTCGTCGACGATCAGCGCCCGTTTCGGCGCCTCCTCGCCACGGGGAGCCAGGTGGTCCATGGTGAGGGTGTCGTGATGTCCGAGAGTAACGGTGAAACGGAACAGGCTGCCCTTGCCGACCATGGATTCAACATCGATGGTTCCCCCCATCATCTCCACCAGCTTCCGACTGATGGTGAGCCCCAGGCCGGTGCCGCCATATTTCCGGGTTGTCGAACTGTCGGCCTGAACGAACTCCTGAAACAGCCTCTCGGTCTGATCGGGCGTCATGCCGATACCGGTATCCCGCACCGACAGCTCCAGGGTGATCTCCTTCTTCGACTGCATCAGGGTGCGGACCGCAACCTCGATCTCCCCCTCATCGGTAAACTTCAACGCATTGCTGATCAGGTTCATCAGCACCTGCTCCACGCGCAGGGCGTCACCGATCAGCTCCAGGCGGCACTCCTCGGCAGCACTCAGGATCAGCTCGATATGCTTACGACTCGCCTGGGCACGGAACATGTCGGCCAGTGCGTCGAGCAGATCGCGGAGAAAGAACCGTCTCTGCTCGATCTCCAGCTTGCCCGCTTCGATCTTGGAGAAGTCGAGGATGTCGTTGATGATGCGCAGCAGTGAGTTGGAGGCGCCGGAGATCTTCTCCAGATAGTCCCGCAGGTGCGGCGTCATCTCCTTCTGCAACGCCAGATCGGTAAGCCCGATCACGGCGTTCATCGGCGTGCGGATCTCATGACTCATGTTGGCCAGGAACTGCCCCTTGCTGCGACTGGCTTCGTTGGCGGCATCACGCATCACGATCAGCTCCTGCTGAACGCGACTCTTCTCTTCGACACTCTCCTTCAGCTCGACATGGGCCGCTTCCAGATCCTCAAGAATGGTCACCTTCTCGTCCAGAGCACTCTCCAACTCCGAGACGACGGAACGGGTGGTCTGGTGGGCGACGATGGTCGTGGCGGCCCCGAAACAGGAGAGGATGATCATCAGCATCCAGAGATGCTCCACCCTGTCATCTCCATGGGGTTCGCGCTCCTGGATGATCAGATCGAACGAGAGATCGGAGAGGTAGGAGAGCGTGATCGGCAGCGTCCACTGAAACAGCAGCTCACCCTGCGCATGGCCTTTGGCATGCATGGTGGCAATGCGAGCGCTTCCGCCTGACGCCACTGTTCGCCCCTCATGCCTGAGCACGATGTGCGCTTCATGCTGAATATGGGAGGAGAGTTCGGCAAGCTGGATTTCGTTGAGCCGATGACCGGTAACGATCACCGCATCGATGCCCATCTCCGCACTCCGCATCCGGCCGATGGAGAGCATCACCAGATCGTCGTCGAGCCGCACGATGTGGGGGAGATGCATCCCCTGTTCATCGACACTGGCCACCAGAGTCGACAACACGTCCACGGCGCCGAACTGGTGGGGATTATCGCTGTTGGCCACCAGAACCCCGCTGGGATCATAGAGGCGAATCAGATCGATGTTCAGCCCGTGAATAAACGGCGAAAGCAGCGCGAAAATCTGGTTGCGATCCTCCATGATCAGCGCATCGGCCACCTGCCAGTTGTCGGCGATGTACCGGGAAACCCGTTGGGAATCCCGAACCAGATCGGTCAGATGCTCGTTGAGTCTCGCCACTTCCGACTGATGGTGACTCTCCTCGACGCTGGTGCTGATCGAGTACTCCAGATAGAGGATATAGAGGATGCTGAGACAGACGATGGCGACCATGATCAAGGTCGGCTTCATCAACTCCCGCTTGTAATTGTACGCCGAAGACATAGGTCGAATCCCTTCAACTCACTTCAGACCAGCCGTAACCGAACCCCACACCACTCTCCGCAGTGTCCATTGCTGCGTTGGCAATCACCCTCGGGCTCATTGAGGACACGCCCTACACACACTCACATGATTTTACTCACATGATTTTTCGTGTGACGTCGTAGAAACTGTCCGGACGGATAGAGAAACCGCGGTGGCGTAACGGTAGATCCTGTCGGTCCGAATCGATCAACGGCAGCGCCTCCTGCACCTTTCGTCGCACCGCTTCCGGCATCTCCGGGTGGCTCGCAAACAGGACGTTGGGAATGGGTGGGCTTTTCCACAACACTTTAAAGATGTCGCCGTGCTTTTTGATCGCTTTCAGCAGATTGTTCTGCGAACTTGTGCCGGCGGCGATGCTGCCTGCCACCACCGCATCGGTCACATTGGCATGACTGCCGAGAAAGAAGGTACGACCAAAGAAACGTTCATAGTCCACCCCCTCCTCCATGAGCAGCCGCGAGGGGTAGAGAAAGCCGCTGGAAGAGCGCCTGTTGACGAAGCCGAACGGCTTCCCCTTGAGATCATGCAGCGTTTTGACCTCTTTATTGTTTCTCAAAGAGACGATGTAGCTGTTGTAGTAGTCCACCAGAGCACTCTTATCGTGATTCCACGACATCACCGTTGCCAGGGGTTCAATGGCGGCATTGAGGTTCTTGGCTCGGATATAGGTGACCGCTCCCAACTCCGCCACCATCACCTTGCCGGAGACCAACTTGGCCACCAGATCGTCGTAATCCTTGGCTCCGACGGCGACGAAGCGACAGCCCGATTTCTCGGTCATATAGCGCATCAGAGGCATGTATTTCTTTCTGATCTCTTTAAAATCAACACCCTTCTGCCAGGGAGGGATGGCAAAACGGCACACCGGCATGGGTGCCTCATCGGCAACGGGACCGGCATCGGCAGGTAGCGGCGCAGATACCACCGCCAAGAGAATCCCCAGAACCAGAACCGTCACCAAGCGCACCATGAAACACTCCTTACCCGTAACGCAAAAAAGGCTGAACAGTGGAGATCAGCACACGAACATGAACAGCCCATACCGCTTCATGATCGCATCGTACGCCACCCTTGCCAATTGATTTCTGTGAGAACAACACTCTTTTCGTAGCGATTTCGTTAGGAAAAAGCGTGACCACGCACCCGCCCACCGTAAGGCATGGGTGATCTCGAACACCGGCACGGTTCGCCGCGTCGGTTTTTCCGTGTCATCCTTCGGCCACCGCACTACCCTACTTCTCCATGGAGTCTCAACCAACAGCAGCCATGCCCGTGGGCAACGATCACCATGAGGAGAGGGCTGGCCGATCACTGCCGCCTCTGTCGGTGATCATTCCCACGCTCAATGAAGCCGGAGCAGTGCCCGGACTGATTCAACAACTGCACCGCCAGAAGGGGATCGACCCGGAGATTATCGTTGCCGATGGCGGCTCGACGGACGACACCATCGCCCGCGTGAAGAGCCTCTCGGTCCGCCTCTGCACCGCCCCGAAAGGGCGCGCAGCGCAGATGAACCGGGGGGTCGAGCAGTCACAGGGAGAACTGCTGCTCTTTCTCCATGCCGACTCACACCTCACCGCCCCGGATCAACTGGCCCGAGCCGTGACAGCGTGGCAGGAGAGCATGCACGCCAACCGGAACGCCCCGAAGATCATCGCCGGACACTTCCCCCTGCGCTTCATCGATCAGCCGCCGGGTAAGGGGTGGCTGTTTCACTTCTATGAAGAGAAGAGCCGACTCAACAGAGCCTTCTGCATCAACGGCGATCAGGGATTTCTGCTCAGTCGGTCCCATTTCGAGCAGTTGGGAGGGTTCGACGACACCCTGCCCTTTTTCGAAGATCAGCGTCTGGCGCGACGCCTCTTCCAGCACGGTCGCTGGTTCACCCTGCCCGATCCTCTGGAGACCTCTGCCCGCCGCTTTCGGCAGGAGGGAACAGCGCAACGCATCGCGCTCAACGCGTTGATCATGGTGGCGTTCCATGGCGATGCCCGGACTGTTCTGGAGAGGACCGCCCAACTCTATCGGCAGCAGGATCGCAGTGATCACCTGGCCATGAGGCCGATTCTCACCGCTGTTCAACAGGAGATCCGACGCCACCCTTTGGGCGAGCGTCTGGCACTGTGGCGACGTCTGGGGCGCTTCGTCCGCGATGCCGGTGCGTGGCAGCTCGGCTTCATGGTCGATCTCCTGCTCTCTCACCTGGTCAAACGGCCCATACGACCCCTGCTCACCCTCTACGACCGGGTGATCCACCCCGTCATACGGCTGGCCCCCTTCGACTGGCTGGCCGCCGGGGTGGCGTGGCTGCTGTTTCAGATGCTCAGGCTGGGATTTCTGCTCGAAGACTGAGCGTGGCTACTGTTTCAGATGCTCAGGCTGGGATTTCTGCTCGAAGACTGAGCATGAAGTGGGTGGGAG
>JADGBX010000013.1 GCA_015231265.1 Magnetococcales bacterium
GAGTCCACGTTTTCGCAAAAATATGTGGTTCTGAGTCCACGTTTTCGCAAAAATATGTGGTTCTGAGTCCACGTTTTTTTCAAATATGTGGTTCTGAGTCCACGAAATATGTGGTTCTGAGTCCACGTTTTTCTATTTAAATACATAAAAATCATACTTTTGTGATTTCCTATCCTTTCTTCTTATCCTTTTAACCCTTTTTTAACCAAAAAGAAAAAGAGCGTTCGAGTCCCTTCCATTACAGTACTCACCAAGCGCCTGAGATTCGAAACCGACAACAAATGCATAGATTACACAGACCGATGAAGGTACACTGTTCGGAGAACTCTCTCAGAAGACAACAGACAACCACGGAAGAAGGGATGAGCAACACAAACGGAAGCACCGTACTGAAAATACAGAGACTGTAGAAGACTAGATTAGATTTAACTATTTTTGACACTATAAATAACAACACACAAACATTTTCATCTACAAACTTAGCCAAATAGAATAAACAAGCATAACTGCCAAATAAAACATAAACTCAACCAACAAAGAAAACACTATAAAAAATTATTTTTCAAAAACACAATTTTACATAAACCATTATCAATTCAAAAAGGTCCAGTAAATGTCTTATACGGCACATCCTTCGGACCATCAGATAGAAAATCTCTAACGATATTAATATTATCAATCGTCTTCCGTGGATCTATCAAATCAAAAACCGCAGAAACAATCGCTTTTGCACCTGGATAACAGTCAGTTGTTAAATAGTGTGATGTTGGAATCGGATGATCTGGAGGGGTTATTCGTACAGGAGCTTTTTTCAGCATGGAAAAGCCACGTTCAACACTCCGTGCAACAACCTCTGCACTCACACCACACGAGGCCCATCCCGTATCCAGAACAACCAAATGACCCGTCTCTTTGACAGACGCAAGAACAGGTTCCAAATCGATTGGACGTGCGGAACGCATATCAATAATCGTCACAGCAACACCACACTGTTCCAAGATATCTGCTGCCATAACAGCATCAACAACCGTATGTGAAAACGCTGCTATTGTGACACACATCTCCGATACCATCTTTGATTGACGCAATGTCACGGCACGATCCAACGACACAGATCCATACTGTTCCGGAACATGATCACGAATTCCATGTAACCAGCGATGCTCAATGAAGAGAACCGGATCATCATCTTCAATGGCCGCTATCATCATCCCTTTGGCATCGGATGGTGTTGCAGGCATCACCACTTTGAGCCCCGGAATGTGTGCGAAAAGAGCGTGTAAACTCTGTGCATGTTGTGGCCCTTGCCCCCATCCTCGACCAATCAACATACGTATAACCAATGGAACAGACCCTTGATCGTTGAACATATACCGCCACTTTGCCGCATTGTTAACGATCTGATCCATAGACAGGAGGGCAAAATCGATACGCTGATGGATAAGAACGGGACGCAATCCCCCGAGTGCTGCACCGATACAGATACCGGTCATACCATTCTCAGCCAATGGCATATCCAACACGCGTTCGGCACCAAACCGTTTCTGTAATCCCCGCGTCGTTCCAAAAATCGCATTGGGATCAGGAACACCCTCACCAATAATGATAATGCGTTCATCACGCTCCATGGATTGAACAAACGCTTCTCGGATCGCTTCGGCGTAGGTGATGACACGTTGTCCACGTTCAGCCATGTCACACACTCCCTGTCGTTGATCCGTACACATGCTTTCCAGCAGTACGCGGATCGGGTGCTGGACACTGTTTAACATCTATAAACGTTGTCTCAATCTCCTGATCAATCTCTTTCCGAATACTCTCTAACTGTTCTGAACACCACTGGTGATTCCCTTGCAACAGGGACTCCATACGTTGGACAGGGCATCGTGTTTTCCAGGCAGCCAGCTCTCCCGGTTTTCGATAGCCAAGATGGTCATCATTCTGATAACCGACATGGCCCAACCAACGAAAAGTCTGCCACTCCATAAACTGGGGAATAGATTCTTCCCGTGCCCGACGAACCGCTTCTGCTGCTGCTGTATGCACGTGGAGAATATCGTTGCCATCTCCAGCGACCGTCTCCAAACCATGTGCACGGGCAATATCGACGATAGCACGCTTTGGTTGACGCTCTTCCAGACCTGTAAATACCGAGTAGGCATTATTTTCACAAACAAACAGGACCGGCAGCGACTTGAGAACAGCATAGTTCATCGACTCATGAAGAACCCCTTCTTCAAAACAGCCATCACCAAAAAAAACCACAGACACTCTATTTTTCTTCAATGTTTTAAAAGCGAATGCCATACCAACTGCCAGAGGAACCGTACCACCGACAATCGGTACGGATCCCATGAATCCAGCAGACTTATCAATCAGATGCATAGAACCACCCCGACCACCACAACAGCCGCTCTCCTTGCCATACATATCGGCAATCATTCCCTGTAGGGAACCTCCTTTAGCCAGATAGTGACCATGAGCACGATGGTTACTAAAAACAGCATCGGTAGAGGCAAGATGATCGCACACACCAACAGCTATCGCTTCCTGACCGGTATAGAGATGCATGGGACAACGCATCTCTTGCTCCGGATAGCGCTCTGCCAAAGCCTCCTCCACCATACGAATACGCAACATGGAACGATAAAGGCGTTCAAGAGTTGATAGATGTATCTCCTGCGTACCGTTTTCGTTCATCATCTCTATTCCTCTTCTCGCTCTGGCCACGATCGTACAGGTACCTGATAGATCCACCGGTTGAGATCGCTCATTTTACCGTGAGGCCCGAGAACATAATGGTTGATGAACCGTTCCCGTTTTCCAGCCATGGTATGCCATTGCTCTCTTATCGTTTCAATGGGTTGACTCAATACCGATCGGAGCTCTTCCTTCCAGGAGTCGTCACGTGTATCGATATAAAAAAGAGCGTCTTTCATAGCATCGGCGACTTCAGCAACCAGTGGACTCATTTCGAGATCAATGTAAACGATAGGAATGTCCGTTGCCATCACCCAGTTCATGGTGCTGGTCGCATGGTCAAGAACGAGAATATCAGCGGCATATCTGGAGTAGGTGAGTTGGGGATAATCTTGAATGGATACGCCATCTGGTAATTCAATCTCCATCAGTGGATCACGGCGATTCAGATAGAGCTTCTTTTGATTCAGTTCCCACAACCCCTTACGATGATTCTTGATCACGCACTCCATGGGAAGGTGCGCAAAAACCTCATCGATGATCTCTCGTATCACACGCCAATAGGGCATGTTGAACACATCGAGAGGAAAAACATGATAATCCTTGAAGTGGGTTGGGGCGTAGAGAAGAAGCGTTTGCTCCGAAGAGAGATTCCAGATACGGCGGCACATACGTCGTGCCAAACTGGGAAACGGAGCCGACAAGCTTTTACGCATACCATGAACGTGATGAAAGATGTCAGGATCAGGCGCAACTCTGCGATAAAAATTTTGCTCATGCTCCTGATAGAAAACCGACCCATCAGTAAACATCAATGAGAAGAATGGAAGAGTCAAATAATAGATGTCCAGAAGCCCCGTACTGCCATGTTGCATGGTAACGACAGGGACACCCATCTCTCGAAATCTATTAGAGAGAATGATATCAATCGGATGGCCAAGATTGTTGGTCAGCAAGCAACTCTTCTTGTAGTTGGAATGAATGGCTTCATAATCAGGAATCTGCGTATCGATTGTTGCACAGAGAGGAAGAATATATCCATTAATGTAACGACTGACTCTATTTGCGGCCACAGAGAGCGGTACCGTCCAGTCCGGATATGGGTTCAGAGTCGTTAGTTTCTCCTCAAGAGGAGAGGGATCTTCTGGAGGGTTCGTATCCAGCTGTTTTGGAATAGGCGTGATCCATGTGATGCCTATTCCACGCAACCAATTATGTAGAGCACATTGAAGAACCAAACCATTTTCGACGAAAACAAAGAGATGTCTATCCTTGCGTAATCGGTTGTGCAGAGTGCGAATAGAAGGATGCTGCGTTACCCGGTGCAGAAACAGATGGACAATCCTATGGGCACGAACGGCCGAAAATTTCAGGATGACGTAGCGCAGAATATTACGCAGAGATGGACGTTCATGCGGTTCATGACCAATGGCACCGTTCTCTTTGTCAAGTGAGAGAGGAACAGCGACAATGGCAGGAATACTCTCTTGAGCACGCTGCGCAATAATGCCGAAGTAGTTGATTTTTGGGCCAGTTACCCGTGTCTTTGAGAGATCATTGTTCTCCGTATCTTCAAGATAGGGAACGTAAAGCGTCATCCCGGTCGCATCCACCGCTTTTTTTAAGAGAAAGAAGTGGTAAAGCATGGAGAAAACGGTTGCCGGGAGATAGAGATAGAGACCTCTTCCAATATGGTGTTCGCCAGAACTTCTTCGACACTCCCGATCGATCATACTGCGCCAACGGTGAATCAGAGGAATCGACTTTTCTCCAATTGCGTTGGCCTCTTCGACGGAGACAAATGAGGAGAGATCGATAACGGTGTAGTGGTGGCGTAGTGCTTCGTAGACTCCAGGGGTCTCTGTCAAGATCGTTTTGACATCCCGATAGGTGTCGGACGCTTTCCACGCACACCAGGTTGGCCAATCCTTGATGACGACTGCACAGTTGTTGTGAGTATGGGACGTCGAAGCCTGTCCATCCTGATCCATCGACTATTCTCCACTACACCCGTTACCGGCAGGGTACGTATCCATTGCCAGTGGTACGTCATGCGCATTGTTACGGATTGGTAAGAGCTGAAAAGGGTGTTGAGCAGTGGTGTGTATTACACCTTTGGCAAGGTAAACCAGAATTTTGAACCACTTGGTTGGGCTGATTCCACACCAACATCTCCGTTCATGTTCTGAACCAGACGTTTGACGATCGGGAGACCAAGACCCGTACTACCAACTTCTTGCGAGCGTCCAGGATTCACCCTGTAGAACCGTTCAAAGAGGCGCGGATGGTGTTTTGGATCAATTCCGACTCCGTTATCCTCCACTTCAATCTTCCACTCCTGCTCCTCTTTGAGCGCCCGAATGACGATACGACCTCCGGCCGGGGTGTATTTCGTGGCGTTGTCGAGAAGATTGATCAGCACCTGTTCCAAGGCACCGATATCTGCAAAGGAGAGGACCTCTTCATCAACGTTGTTAACCAGTACAATTCCCTTCTCCATGGCAAACGGCTTCATCGCTTCCAACACACGATTGACAATGATCTGTGCATCAACCTTCTCTACTCGCAGATTGAAGCGTCCAGCTTCCAGGCGCGATAGATCGAGCAGATCGGTGATGATACGAGACAAGCGCAGCGCATGCCGCTCAATTGCTTGCATCAATGTTTTTGTAAATCTGGCATCCTCCATGCCACTATCCATCAATGTTTCGACATTGGCCAAAATGATACTGACCGGTGTCCGCAATTCGTGGGATACATTCGCTACGAAATCTCGTCGTACCTCCTCCTGCCTGTGGAGCTCCGTGATATCTCGCAGAACGATGACACAACACCCTTCCTGGGTTCGTGTCGGTGTTCTCTGGACAAAGAAGCGGCGGACAACTTTTCCGGGATAGTCGATTTCAACGGCTGTCGTCGACTGGGCAATGGTGGCCAGCTTCAGGAAAGCTTCTTCGGAGAGTATCTCTTCAAGCTTTCTGCCTTTGGGGCGGGATGGCAGGCCGAGGAGATCAACTGCCGAGCTATTGACCAGTGTAATCTCTTTTTCACGGGAGAGGGCGATGACACCTTCACTCATGCTCTCAAGCACGGTTTCCATGCGGTCGCGCTCTTCTGTCAAGGTATCAACCGACTGCTCAAGCTCACCGACAAGACGGTTGAATGAGCCGGCCAAACCACCGATCTCATCTCGAGAGTAGACACCCGTAATACGGCTTTTATGCGGTTTATCCACCGTCTGTTTCACATGATGGACAACGGTACGCAGAGACTTGGTGGCAAAATGGGCATTCAGCCCACTGGTTGAAATGGCAGCTGTCAGAGCAAAGAGTCCCGCCAACATCAGCAGCCAGAGCAGACGTACCTTTGCTTCTTCAACATCCTGCAGGCTCATGGCAACACGCACATACCCCATGCTGCCATCTGTTCGCTGAAAGGGGACGGCAACGAAAAGCATCGTGGTCTTCAGTGTCGTCGAGTAGCGTTTCGACTGGCCGATGCCCAGACGTTTGGCCTCCAGAATTTCCGCACGTGTGCCGTGGTTTTCCACCAGCATGATTTCAACCACACTCAGACGGGAATCCCCAAGAACCTTGCCATCGTCGGCAATTACCGTGACCCGTGCGGACATGGCGCGTCCAAGACGGTCTGACAGGGGGTCATACAGGGCAATACTCGGCTCACCAGGCACCGCCTGCAGTGTGACGCGTACAGATTTGGCATGTCTGAACAGTTCGGACGCAATCCGAGACTCTAACCACCCGCCTAGAGCGTATTCAAGGTAGGTTCCGGCAATGATAACGACACCGAGGATCAGTGTCAGAGAGAGAAGAAACAGCTTTCCACGTACACCCAATCGCATCCGTGACATGGCATGACATCCCCGTGAGATGCGGTTGAACATTCATGAGTCAACGCAATAGATGAAAAGAGGGAGAGGAGCCTTTCCATTGATCGTGACATCCTACTCCGGTGCATCTTTGAACCGGTAGCCAACGCCACGGATCGTTTCGATATATTTGCCGGCTGATCCCAACTTCTCCCGTAGACGTTTGACGTGTGCGTCAACAGTTCTGGTTTGTACGACAAAAGCATTGACGCCCCATACATCATTCAACAGGGCGTCTCGGCTCTGTACCTGCCCTTTGCGTTTCAGAAATGTTGCCAGCATTCGAAACTCGATGGCCGTCAGGAAGATCTCCTGTTCACTGATCCAGACACGGTGACCGTTGAGATCCACCTTCAGGGTCCCGAAGACGAGTATCGCCATATCCGGCTTTTGGCCGGGTTTTGTACGGCGCAGAATCGCACGGATACGCAGAAGAAGTTCACGGATCTTGAAGGGTTTGACGACATAGTCATCGGCACCAGCTTCAAAACCAACCACCTTGTCGATCTCTTCCCCGCGCGCCGTAAGCATCAGAATGGGGATGTCCTGTGTGCGTTCGTTTTCGCGCAAGCGCCGACACACTTCGATTCCGGAGATTCCAGGCAGCATCAGGTCGAGGGCAACCAGATCGGGTGGTGGCGTCTGCATGGCTAATTGCAACCCTTTTTCACCATCCAACGCGGAGAGCGTTCGATACCCCTCCCGTTTGAGGTTGAACTCCAGTGTAGTCACAAGGTCTTCTTCATCTTCAATGATTAAAACCAGATCCGACATGATCTCACCGTTCAAGAGTTGCGGGTGGTGTGTGAAAGAGAGTGCCAGTTTATCGCATTTCGTTCAAATACATCAGACCATACGAGAGTACCAACCATCAGGTAAAGCATGAAATAGTGCCAGCGCAGTTTTTGCGTTGGTGGTGTCTCTATCAATTGTCTGGCAAATGCGGGGTTAAAGAGCCCTGATTCTCGGAATCGACCACTGGCCAGATAGTCGGCAACAAGGGGTTTCAGATGTGTCGTATGGAAGGTGGATGCATTGACCTGGAAACCGCTCTTTGGTCGTTGGAGAATACGTCTATCCAACAAAGGTGTCAGAAGCGTCCGCATCCACGCCTTGGGATGGCCGCGGGGGATGCGTTCCTGCCATGGAATCTGTGAAACTGATGCAACAAGCTGTTCATCAAGGAATGGCGTTCTGACCTCCAGACCATGCGCCATGCTCATGCGATCCTCCTGCCAGAGAAAATCATTCACCAGTTTATGGCGTGTCTCAAAGGTTGTCGCTTGGGTGAAGTAATCCGGCTGATTGTGTGGCCATGCGCCATCCAACCACTCAAAAGCCTGTGTCAGTGCGTGGTCACGCATGCGTGGACCATAGAGGCGTTGACGCCACTCAGGACTATCCCAGACGTTACGCAGAATGCCATAGGCTCTTGGTGAATCCAGAGCAGCAACCATGCAGCTTCCTCGTCTTACCTCGTCCAGACTCCACGGTGCGGAATCTGGCCAGAGCGAGCAGACCAGACCGGAGAAGCCTTTGGCCATCCAGGAGAGAGGGCGACGAGATATCATCGCCTGCCACCAGAGAAAGCGGTGGACCGTATAGCCAAGAAAGCTCTCATCACCACCCAGACCGGAGAGCGCCACTTTGACGTGTCCGGAGGTCAGTTCGGCAATAGCATCGGTCTGAAATGCATTCACCTTCGGTACTTCCAAATGGTGCACGATGTGGTGCAGACGCTCTTCGAAGCCATTAGGGAGGGGAGCCGTAATGTTATCCATGCCCAGAATGGTTGCCGTCTCTTTGGCGCCTTGGGCTTCATCACTGCGGTCTCCGGCATCCAGAGTAAATGTCGGGGTGTCTGCTCCCTGTCCGGGCAGTGTTTTAACGATGGAAGCGATGGCCCCGGAATCGAGACCGGCCGAGAGATAGATACCCAACGGTACATCGGAGATCATGTGCCGTTGAACGGCGTGGGACAGGAGATCACGAAAATGGTCTCCATCCTCTGCAGGATGACTGTGATCTATATGCGAAGTGTAGCCGGGTAGTGTGTGAGCAGTGACCGCGCCCTCTCTCCAGATGAGAACCTCTCCGGGCATCATCTGCCGCACACCACGAAACAGAGTCAGATCTCCGGGAAGATAGCGGAAATTGAGCAGAAGATGCAGCGCATCCACCTCCATTTCCGGCGGGTTCTTACGAGCGGGAAGCAGCCCTTTGGCTTCGGACGCAAAGAGTAGGCGCTCCCCTTCGATACAGTAGAAGAGTGGTTTGATCCCCTGGCGATCTCGAACCAGATAGCCTGTTTCGGTGTGCGGATCCCAGAGTGCCAGGGCGTACATTCCGGACGCCTTGGCGATAGCGTCGATTCCGTGTTCCAGAAAAAGGCCGAGCAGCACTTCGGTATCGGTTCTGGTACGCAGTGTGACGCCGCGTTGAATAAGATCTGTCCGTAGTTCCGGAAAGTTATATACCTCACCGTTGTAGCTGATTACTGCACGCCGGTGGTGATCCCACATGGGCTGCTGCCCAGATTCCGGATCGATGATGGACAAGCGGACATGGCCAAGAGCGACGTTGTCATTCAGATGGATTCCGTCACCATCCGGCCCCCGATGACGAATGGTGTGCATCATGGCACGCAGAATGTGATTGGCAGGGTATGAGCGATCCGGTGTTGGGCCAAACCATCCTGCGATTCCGCACATTAGATGGATTCCACACTGGTGGGTGATTCTCCCCGTCCCACACGCAAGGCGGTATCGGCAACCAGTTTGGCCACGTCTTCCGTATCGTCCAGAAGTCTCTTTCGCGCCTGTTGCCAGTCATCTGAAGAGCGCTCCAGCATGCGTGTGATGGTGCGTTCCAGCATTGGCCAGTCAAAGGTTCTCAAATTGGCAACCAGACCGTAGAGCGTTTCTTGTTCATCGGTGTATCCGCGCCCGGTATTTGCTGCATAGATGGCCGGTACACCCAGAACCGCACACTCGGATGCCATGGTGGCACTCTCGCCGACGAAGAGGCGAGAGAAGGCCATAACATGGTGAATGAGAAAAGGGTCTCCGGTATAGGCGTAGTGTTTGAGACGGTCGGGAAGTGCCTGTTCCGATGAGATAATGACGTGTCCATGTTGGGCGAGGAACTCAACCGTTGTCTCCAGGAGCGCTATCGACCAGCCGGAGTCGAAGCGGTCATGACTCGCTTGCCAGGAAACGGTACGTAGAAAGAATGTCTGGCGTTCCGGATCCAATCCGTTTGCCTCGGCCAGCGCCCTGTCCGGTGTGAAACGGGCAGGATGGAGATAGCTCAATTCGTGGTACCCGGAATAGCGGTGGTGTCGCCTGGGAAGCCAGGAAGCATAGCAGCGTGGCACGACAACCCATGAGGCGAACGGATAGGTGATGGCGTTGGAGAGTGTCGCGTTCTCCGTATCGTAGAAGACAATGGATGGGATGCGCTTCAAAACACCCGTATGGGCGATGGATGGTCCCGCAATACCAACCATGACATCGGGGTTGAAAACGTTGATGACGCGCAGCAGAGCACGATTACGGCGGATCAACTCACCAGCAAGACCGAACAGGCCACCTTCTCCCAGTTCGGACAACACCTGGTGCGGTAGAGCGAGATGGTCGAGAAGATCGGTAGCGATCTCCTTCTTTCTAGAGGTGATGCATACCTCGTGTCCCGCTTCCTGCCACAGGGCGATCGGATTGCGAAAGAAGTGGACATGTGCCGGATGGACGATATCGACGAGAATCTTCATGACATGGCAACCATGCTATTCGACCCTGTTTTCGAGATCGTGGTCCGACAACGGTTTGGTGTCCAGCGTGTCCAGTCGTGATTCTATGCGTTTAACCCGTTCCAGTGTCATCTCGATAAGCTGTCGGTTGGAGGAGATAAGGTCCGTGACCAGACCGATCAACATGACAAAGATACCGGCAATCAGGAAGACACTGCCGAGAATCAGAGATTGAATGTGGCCGTCACCGCTGGACGTAAAATAGAAATAGAGAAAGCGAATCACCGGCACCATGCCCGAGAGCAGCAGCAGAGCACCCAGTGAGAAAAAGACGCGCAGTGGCCGGAACATGGCGTAGATACGCATCATTGTCGTAACGGAGTAGGCAATGAACTCCGGAATACTGTTGAAAAGACGGGATTCTCGCAGTTTGACGTTGATGTCGATTGGAATGGTCTCCAATGCCAGACGCTTATGGCCTATCTGAATCAACATTTCGATGGTGTAGCTGAAAGAGGAGATGATGTTGATGCGTGTAGCAGCATGTCGGGAGAGCGCCCGAAATCCACTGACTGCGTCTGCAATCTGTAAACCGGTGAGTACGCGGACGACGGCGCTTCCAAGTTTGGAAAGAATCTTCTTTGTTGAGGAGAAATGGGTGGCACGATCGATACGCCGCGCTCCGATCACAACGTCAGCCCGTTCGGCTAGGATCGGTTCGATCAGGCGGGGGATCTCCTTGCCAGGGTATTGATTGTCCCCGTCGGTGTTGACGATGATATCGGCTCCGAGCTGTAGAGCCGTATCCAAACCGGTTCGAAAGGTGGCAGCGAGACCACGATTGCAGCGGTGGCGGATAACGTGATCGACACCTAGTGTGCGGGCTAGATCGCTGGTGCCATCGCTACTGCCGTCATCTACGACCAGGATCTCAACGGAATCGACACCGTCGATGTGACGTGGAATGTCGGCAATGGTCTCTGCCAACGTCTCCCGCTCGTTGTAGCACGGGATCTGAACGATCACTTTCATAAACTCTGTCCAATCCCTTGAAGAGGCACAATCCAGTACTGATCTGGACTCAGGTGTGTGGATGCTCGGGTAGGATTGTTACGTACTATGCTGGTCTGAAGCCAGAATTATTGTGTTTTCCTGCTTATTTAATTTGTTTTGTTGCGATAAAAAATCGTAATTATTCGACGTCCAGGACGTTCGATGACCGCATATCCCACCGTTCCAATGATCACCACAACGGACATGTGGACGACTGTAAGACCGATGGGGTAGTCCAAGAGCAACGGAAAACGTTTGACAAGAAATTTCGTCACACTCTGCAGCGGCATGTGCACGAGATAGACAGCGTAGGAGATCTTGCCGAGAAAGACCATCACTCCGTTGCCGAAAACTGCGTTGACTATCGGGGATCCCGTGTAGAGCCCGAAAAGCAGCACCATAACCACCAGTGGTAGAACGCTGTAGATACGTCCGATGAACGGCATGGTCAGGAGAGCGATGATGCCGACCAATGTCAGAGGCGTTGCCCATTCTGGTGGGACCCGCATGATGGTGTTGAGGCGAAACATGATGTAGCCGAATAGAAAAAGCGGTGTGATACGTAGAAGAGCACCTTCATACGTCATACCGATCCCGTTCTGTACGGCCCAGAGGTTGAACAACCAGGTTATCAGAGCTGTCAGTACGACCCAGATAATTGAGTAGCGGTCGAAAAGACGCAGACAGATGGGAAAGAGAAGAAGATAGGCGAACCACTCCGCACTGATGGACCATGATGGTGCATTCCAGCTCGGCATCTCCGACACGCCCCACGCATGCAACATGGTGAGATTCAGTGTCGTGTGATACGCATCGTAAGCGTAGGCCGGGTTGATGGTATAGGCCATCTGGTCTGCCACAATGAGCATGGGTACATAGGCAAGCAATGTGGCCACATGCATGGGATAGAGACGGGCGAGACGCTTGATGAAAAAGAGTGACCAGAACGCTTTGGAATCATCGGCATCGTGCCTGATTTTCCGATGAGATTCCGTGTATGTGTAGGAGAGAATAAAACCGCTTAGTACGAAAAAGATATCAACTCCGACACCGCCAATTTGCACAATGCGTAACAGAGAGGCGTTGTCGATCAGATTAAAATATGAGAAGTGAAAAAGAACGACCCAGAAAGAGGCAACAGCTCGAATACCGGTCAGATTATCAATCTGTTTTTTATCTGTTACCATCATGGCTCAACCCTCTGATAACAGCGTTTCATACAGGGTGTGATAGTGTTGAACAACGCTCTGCATGGCGTAGTGTTTTTCTCCAACGGCTGCAATGCGTGTCCTCTTCATGGCAAGCAGTTGTTGAAATCTGGTGGTGGTTAGATCATCAGGATCTGAGAGTACCTGCCCTACATCGTCAGAAACAATGCGTTGTCTGACGCTTAGAACCGTGCCGTTGGCCAAGACGGGAAGACCGGAGCAGAGGTATTCGCCAAATTTGATCGGGGAGGCAACCCGATTGACAACATGATCATCACGCCAGAGCAGTCCAATATCCGCAGCATCCAGGTAACCGGGGACCTCTGCATAGGGGACAAAACGCGAGAGAATGGCAGGATGATCCAACTTTTTCCGCGCCAAAACGATGCCGCGTGCTCCCAGTCTACCTAGAAATCGTGTAATGGTGTCGAGACACTGCCACTGATCTTCACCACCTGTTGAGAAAAGGATTACCGGTTCCGTCTCTGAGATACCCAGATGTTTGCGCATGATCGCCCGCCGTTCCGGATTGTGGCGAAATCCAGGACCGGCAACACACGGGATAACAGTGGTGGTGGTGGATGGCAGATCGTACTGTTGTTCAAGATAGGTTTGTAGCGGTTGGGAAACGGTTGTAATCGCGCCGGCTGACCGGATTGAACCATAGAGTCTGGAGAGCCGAAACAGCTTTGCCTCCCGGATCAGGCGTGGTGTTGGCCAGAAGTCCCTGATCTCTTCTCTGTAGGCGCCGCGCACATCGACCACAACGCGCCGTGTGGTGTGCTCGAGCCGGTGTAAGGCACCGATCACCAGATGGCCGGCCATCTCTCCACGTGTGTGTATGACTGTCCTGTGATCCAGCGCCATCTGTGACAGTGCATGCGCCATTGCGCGCATGTTCAGCCGGTCGGTAACGGCAAACAGAGGGGAGAGGCGAAAACGTTTGACCGCCCTGTTCGGATGGTTTGCAAATGGTGCAAGCGCTTGGGGTGTATCAGAGCCGGAGCCGCCGAGAAGCAGTGTTACGCGAAGAGGAAACCGCTCTGAAAGGTGTTCCAGATAGGCGAGCACCTGGGAGGGAAAAGCGGAATCCTGTTTCAACACCACATAGATCACATGCATGCGGTCGATCTCGCATTATTGGAGTGTCAGCGACCATCGAACATCAGAATCGCCGTCAGGACGCATCAGATGTAGCGCCGTCGTCTCTTCACAGCAGCCGTATCCCGGGGAAACTCTGGCATCGACGGACCGCCATTGATGTCCGGACTCTGATACAAGATGGCATGTACGGTCAGCAACCTGAAGCGTTACGGACTGTTTATCGATCTTACGAATGCGTACATGGGGTGCCAACAGGAACATCACATAGCCGGGATGTGTCAGGTGACACTGCTCATGACCGATAATGCGATGGTGTTCAAAAGAGAGCGCTCGGCGATAGGTGATTCCATACCCCACATGTTTCCCGACGAAATGTTCTGGTTCAACGGTTAAGGTATCTCCTTTGGCGTTGTCATCGAGCTGGAACAGACCGACGTTACCCGCCGTCCATGGGTTGGGTTCCAGGTCGTCCAGGACAAGGGTGTTGTGTGCCTGAACAGAACGAAAGGCTTTTCGGATATTCGGCAACGCCGTGTAGAGACAGGAGCCAGCATCGACAAAGAGTGGCTGGTCGTCGACCATGACCGTTATGGCGAGTTGGTCATTGTGTGCGTGACCACCATTGCCTTCCGGATGGAGTGGACCGCATCGAACGGTTGTCGTCAGTCGCTCGGTTCGATGAATGGAGATGCCGAACTCCGGGAAATGACCAACCGTTATTCCGGAAGATGTCGATTGAACAGGAGGACAGGGTTCCGTACAGGCAGGAAACGAGATGCCATTGGAGAGTGCGGCAATGCAGCGTTCATCAACGGGAAAACGGTCGGAATGGGTGTCCATCTCCGGCAGGTTGATAAGGGCGCGTGTTGCAGAGAGAAGGTGCTGATGATTCTGGTTCCAGCGTTCGTGTGTGCTTGGAGCGTGTGAATCAATGTGCTCAATGGGGTCCGGATGCAGTTTGAGAAAACGACCACTGTCGTTGTCGCCGATCTGGGCGACGGTCCCATCATTATGGGTCATGGCCAGGGTAAAACGGGCCGCTCGCTCCACACGCTGCCGCATTTCATAGGAGAAGGGAAGAGGGTATCTCCTGTCCGGGTGTTTATGGAGCGTCAATGGTGCTTGGTTCAGAAGGGGTTCTCGCTGTATAAGGCGGTGATCATAGTGCGTTAACGCCTCTCTTTTCTCCTTGGAGAGACCGGACATCATCGCCATACAGAAGAGTGCCATCTCCCCGGAGAGACGATGGTAACTGGTGGAGCCTTCGAAATTTCCCCCATCGTCGTTGAACTGGCGCATAATCTCTCTGTTGAGTTCCTGCACGGCCAGCGCCAGCCAGACGTCCGATTCCGGGCCACACGGTAGATAGGCAGCGATGAAAAGCAGTCCGGCAAGGTCGGCAAGGTAGTGATTGCCGCGGTGGGATGGGTGCCACTCCAGGTTGTTGACGATGTGGAGCCCGTGTTCATGGATACTGCGGTGGAAGAGTTTCTCAAAGGGAGCATCAAACGATACGCCAGATGCTCTGAACAGGTCATATGCCACCAACCAATTGACAGCCCTGATAGCCACTTCCATGGTGCCAAACCAGTTGACACCGTAGCGCGGTGGATTGGTGGCCATGAAATCGAGAACGATATCCCGGAATGTGTCACGATACCGTTCCGGTGTATCGAACCCAGCGTGCCCATCAGAGGCAAAGGTGTAACCAAGAGCTAACGTCGTCAGGAACTGCATACGTGCCAGCTCCCACGGTATCTTGATGTCAGCACCGGCCACGTGGCCGTGTGGGGTGTTTCCGTACCATATGCAGGCATTCCATCGATAACCGGATTTGAAATCACGTTGCCAATCAATGGCTAGATGATTGGAAGAGATCAGACGCCATATGCGTTGTGATTCTGCCAGATTCGAAGCGTTGATGTGGTTGGAGAGCCAATTGCCTTCACAGTCGGTGATAATGCTCTTGGTATCCTGAAGAGTAATTCCTTCGATACCAGGACATGGCGAACCGTAGCACGCACTTTGCCACCCTGATCCTAATAGATTGAACTGTCTGTTAAAGGTGTTCTGACAGCTGTGTTGGATTACATGGATCCATTGTTCCATGGTATTGGAGGGGATGGCAGAGAGGTGTCGGTGGAGGAGAGGTGAGGAGGGGTGTAGAGAGGTTGCATAGGTAGCGTCTTGTTGATCGCGTTTCTGATTGCGACGTTGCCGAATGGTGTGCATCAGTCGCCCACCGGCCCGTTGGATCGTCACATGGGGAGGCAGTTCTACAGCCCGTTTCAGATAGAAAGCGAGCCTATGCCAGTCCACCGGAGCCATCCGTGAGGCGTGTAACGCGTTCTAATGCCGTAATGATCTCTTCCGTGTGTCGCTTCCAGGTATGATTATCAACGGCAGCATCCCGTGCCCGTGTCGCCAGTTGCTGCTGCAGCGTCTTGTCCTGCAACACCTGTTCAAGTCCCGCAGCCAAAGAGTCAGGATCTCCAGGATCCACCATGTAGGCGGTTTTTTCATGGGAGAGAATCTCGCCGATCTGATCAAGATTCGAGGCGACGATTGGGCGTCCCATGGCCATGTACTCGAACAGTTTCGTCGGTGAGCCGAAAAAGGGTGTTCCATCCGGGTTCGGCACATGGGGTGAGGCGAGAATATCGCACGCCGCCAGATGGCTGGGCCCCTCCTTCTGGGCAACCAGTCCAGTGGTCACACAATAGGGGTCCAGTGCACGTTTCCGGATCTCCTCCTGGACGGTAGGAAAGGTAATGCCGTTACCGATCAGCAGAAGACGCACGTTCTCCTTAAGATCAGGATTGCGTTGCAACAGCGCATCAAATGCTTGAACCAGAACATCGGCGCCGTGCCACAGGCCAAATGTGCCGATGAAGCCAATGACCTGTTTTCCAAGGAGGTCATAGCGCTGTCGGACGATGGAGCCGTCGACATCGGGATGGTAGACATCCGGGTTGACACCATTGGGGTTGACAAGAATACGTCGGGCGTCGATGCCAGCGGCAACCAACTCGTCTCGCAGTGGTTTGCTGACCACCACCACCAGATCAGCGGCTGTAAGATTCAATGACTCGATTCGTCTGGATAGTGTTTCGTAGCGGAGCTCATCGCCCCAGTTCTTGGCGATCCACACCTCAGAACCGTTGTACTCGGTGACCAGAGGTACACAGAGATCCTGAGAGAGTGCGACAGCAGTCGTACTATTGAAGGCATAGCGCTGATAGACGAAGCTGATCTCTCGCCCGGCAACCAGTTTCAACCCGGCTGCGTGTGCGGTTGTGTTGTGGTGCAGTTCTCGAATCTCTCTGAAGTCGAGGAAGCGTGTTTTCGGGGGAACAATCGTCTGTTGCAGGTCGGGGCGGACCGTTGGAATCCGATCGGTCGTCAGCATGATCGGTTCGTGACAGAACGTGTCGAGATGATTGAGCACACCAGCGATGTGGCCGAGAGATCCACCGGACTGGACGCCGAAGAAGAAGTCCATCCGTAAATAGACGGGCGTTGCCTGACGGTTGAATGCCTGACGATGGGTGATGCCCGCTTCCAGTCTTTTCAACGCGATCATGGTTGAAGAGAAGACCGTGTTGTGTTGTCGGCTATCACGCCATCGGGCTACTCCCCATGAGAGGACATGACGCCAGGTGACCGAGATCGTCTCGCCATCATCGCCGTGAACAGTCGCCTTGCCTCGGGAGAGGAGACGCATGAAGAGCCCGTGCATGAAACGTCCCGTCAACAGATAGGTTCTGTAACAGCGTAGGGAGACCTCACCATATCGGAACAGATGGCGTATGATATGACCGGTTTTAATCCAGCTCTTCAGCTGGTCAAACGAGATGACATGTGGTTCGTCCGCACCTGGTTTCTCTTCGCTACGCCAGTCGGATGAACCATCCTTGATAATGATTAGACGTTGCAAAACTCTTCCCACCAGAGTGCAAAGTTCAGAAGGTACCAGATCTTCGGACCTTCACCACGTTCGATCAGATTGTGAACATAATCTCCGTCAAGAAAATCGGTACGTTCACAGAACCGATCAAGTGTGGTCTTTGAAACATCGCCCAGGCGATCGAAAAACCACTCGTAGACCGGAACACCGAACCCCTGTTTTTTACGATCGATCAGCGTATCTGGAATGACACCGCGTACCGCTCGTTTCAAGATGTGTTTTACCTGACCATCACGCAGTTTCACCTCTGTTGGAATGCTCAGCGCCAGTTCCACGAACCGGTGATCCAGGAACGGCACCCTTCCCTCCAGAGAGACACCCATGCTCATTTTGTCCACCCGCATGAGCAGGAGTTCAGGAAGGCGTAAATTGAGATCAAGGTAGGTCATCCAGTGCAGGTGTGACGGTTCCCATGCCTGTTTCAGAAACCGCTCGCGAACAGGTTGCAGCGCTTCCCACGATGTGCGACCGGAGAATGTGCTCCGGAGTCGTGGTGAGAGCAGGCGCTGTTTCTCCACATCGGTGAACGCTTCGGCACCACCCCAGAAGATCGGTTGACCCATGGCACCTCGTCGCAACCATTCATACTGCATGGAGCGATCTTTACGCAGCATTTGCAGTGTGCCGAGTCCGAGGCGCTTCAACAGGCGCGGAACGGGGAGATCATCCAGGGATTGTAGTGTAAGAGAGCGTTTCCACGTCGGATAGCCACAGAACAGCTCATCAGCCCCTTCCCCTACCTGGCAGACGATTACACCGTTGTCTCGTGCCAGTTTGGAGACGTAGTAGACCGGGACACAGACGGGATCGGCAATGGGTTCATCCTGCAGATGCACCATGCTGGGTAGAAAGTCGAGCAGATCGTCGATGTTGAGTTGGCGTTCATGGTGGTCGGCTCCCACCTGTTCCGCCATGAAGCGGGCGTGATGCAGCTCGTTCTGGTAGCTGTCATATTCGCCCTGATATCCGATGGAGAAGGTTTGAACGGGTGTGGAACTCCCTTCTGAAAACAGCGCTGCATTGGTGCTGGAGTCGATGCCGCCGGAGAGAAAGACACCGACAGGGACATCGGATACTTTGCGTAGTTGAACGGCGACGCGCAGCTCCTCCAGAAGTTGTTCGGCAATTTCCGCATCGGAACGACCGGTGAGGGGTTTGGTGTGGTCCCACACATCGTAGTAGCGGTGTTGCCGGATTGAACCATCGGCATCGACGCGCATCCAGGTCCCGGCCGGCAGTTTCTTGATGCCATCGAAGAGTGTTTGCGGAGCCGGTGTGGTGAGGAAGGAGAGATAGTGAAAGAAGGACTCTTCGTGGACCGATCGTTTCTGATCTGGATCAGCCAGAAGTGCCTTGATCTCCGAGGCAAAAACAAGACGCCCATGGTGCTGGGAGTAGTAGAGAGGTTTGATGCCAATCCGGTCGCGCACCAACCAGAGCTGACGGTTGCGACCATCCCACAGGGCAAAGGCGAACATTCCTCGAAAGCGTTCCAGACAGTCGATGCCCCACTGCCTGAATGCGTGCAGGATCATCTCGGTATCCGAGTGGTCCGTGATCCAGTGATCATCTCCCAGTGAGACCAGCTCTTTCCGGATCTCCTCATGGTTGTAGATCTCACCGTTGAAGACGATCCAGAGATCATCATTCACAAGCTGCATGGGTTGGTTGGCGCTGGCGCTGGGATCGATGATGGCCAGTCGTCGATGAGCAAGACCGATATCTCCTTCCGGTGCAATCCACACGCCCGCACCGTCCGGGCCTCTGTGCTGCATCACATCCCGCATGCGTGTCAGATATGGTTCGGAAACCGTAAACCGGTTTTTTCCTTCCAGAACGACTGTCCCTACAATCCCACACATGCGGTCATTCTCTCTATTTGGCGTCAATGAGATCGGCAACCTACCTACTCACCATCTGTTTGAGACAGTACGTCGGTAGATCCACGATAGACAGCGATCAGTTCAAAGAGGTATCAACGGACAGTGCAATCTCCGTTGCCTGAACCTGTTGCCAGAGCGGAATAGGCCATTCACCTCCCTGTTTGATTGCCTGAGCGAACGCTTCAACCTCTTCTCGCTGGCCTTTGGCCATGGTGGTGGTTTTCATACCTTTGTTTGGGCGGCCATAGACCGATACCTTCTGGTAATCTTCAAGAACCATAACGGTACCATCCACGTAGAGTTCCATATGCTCTTTGGGATAGGCACCACAGCCGAGTGCTGTATAGGTCAGTGTCGCCACAGAGCCATCGTCGAAGGAGATTGTGGCGACGAAGTTGTCTCGCCGTCCATAGTGACCGGTCTTCGGATCCAGAGCGTGCGCGGTCACCTGTGTCACTTTGGAGCCGGTCAGGTAGGTGAAGAGATCGTAGATGTGGCACGCTTCACCCAGGTTGCGGCCACCACCCTCCTTGCCGTGCACCCAGTGATCCAACGGGATGTGTCCTGCATTCATCCGATAGTTGATGATCATGGGGTTGCTGCGCTGGGCAATCTCTTTATGAATGTACTGAATATGTGGTGAAAATCGTCTATTGAAACCTGTTAACAGAACCGGTGGTGTTTCGCCGTTTTCCTGGTAAAACGTTGTGACCTGTTTCAACTCTGCCGCTGTCAGAGCCAACGGTTTCTCGACCAGGACATGTTTTCCAGCCTGCAACGCCTGAAGGGCCATATCGGCGTGAAGGTCGTGACGTGTGCAGAGCAGAACGGCATCCACATCGGCATCGGAGACGATCTTTGCATAGTCGGTTGTGGCGTAGTTGGCGGCACACTGCTTGGCCGTGGTCTGAGCGTTGTGACCAGTGCGGCTGGCAATGGCTTGGATGTGGTAATCCTCGCCCATGGATTGCAGATTGGGAATATGCATTCCCTTGGCAAAACCGCCAGCGCCGACGATGGCGATCCGAATGCGATCGGATGCCGCAGATGACGCCAGAGGATTGGCAACCACATGGTTGGGATCTTCCGTCTGTTCATAACGGAGTAGCACCATCAAAGGGGCATCCCCCTGTTCTGCCAGGGCTGCGTAGGCGTCGGTTGCCTGCTCGATTGGGTAGCGGCTGTCGATGAGTGCGGAGACGTTCAATTTTCCATCGGCTAGCAGGCGCAGATAGGCGGACATGTTACGATTCTCTGTCCAGCGCACATAGGAGACCGGATAGTCCAGCCCCTCCTCTTCGTAGGGACGGTCGTAGCGGCCTGGACCATAGGAGCAGGAGATGAAAAAATCCAGTTCCTTGGCGTAGAAATCGGCCCTGTTGAGCCCTAACCCAACGTCACCGACCAGCACCACCCTCCCTTTCTTGCGGCACATGGAGAACGCTGTGGAGACGATGGCATCGGTGGCCGCCGCCGCGGTGATGATCACCCCATCGGCACCGATGCCGTCAGTGAGACGAGCCACGGAGGCAATGTCGTTGCCATCTTCCGGGTGCAGGCCGATATCCAAGCCGTTATCGAGTGCCGTCTGGATGCGATCTCGATTCAGGTCGGTACCGATGACATGGCAGCCGTTGGCTTTGAGCAATTGCACTGTCAACTGACCGAGAATTCCCAGCCCGATAACCACGAAAGACTCTCCCAATGTCGGAGAGGCTCGGCGTACGCCCTGCAGCGCGATGGCACCGAGTGTAACAGTGCTGGCATTGTCTAATCCCAGGCCATCAGGAACCAGTACGGTCAGATTACGAGGAACGCAGACGTAATCGGCATGATTGGCACACTGTGCCCCGGCACAAGCCACCCGATCTCCAACACTGATGTCATCGATCCCCTCCCCGACTTCCACCACGACACCTGCCAAAGAGTAGCCTGTAGGATTGCCGGCGGCGGCCAGTTTTCCCTGTACCACACGCCGGGTCTGCCCGATTCCGTCGCGGGCCGCCATCTGCAGCACTTTTCGCACCTGATTCGGATGACGCAACGCCTTTTTCCACAGTGGGTCACCACTGGAACGTACACCGCTCATCTCCGTACCGATGGAGATGCAGGAGTGATCGACACGTACGAGAACCGAGCCCGGAGTCACCTGTGGTGCCGGAACTTCTTCCACCATCGCTTTGCCTTGTCTGACCAGTATCTGTTTCATGCACTCTGTTCCGTGGTAAGTTCGCGTTGTGCCCGTGCGTAGTCCTCGGGAATTCCCATGTCGATAAAATAGCCGTCACACGCATGACCCATCAGGGGATGTTGCTCGACCATCCGTTCCAGAAAGTCCCGTTCAAAGGAGAACTGTTCCGGTTGCTCCTGTAAAGCTCCAGCTTCAAGAAGATAGACACCACCGTTGATCTGTCCGGGACCACTATGATCCCCCTTCTCGAGAAACTGCGTAATGCGTCCAGTATCATTGCACTGGACGACACCGTAGCGTTGACACTCCGGCATCGGTTTAAGAGCTAGCGTTACGACAGCATGATGGCGATGGTGACACTGAGAAAGCTGGTCAAGAGACACGCGAAACAGTGTATCACCGTTGACGGCAAGTACGTGATCCGATGTGGCCTCTTTAAGCGCTTTGCGTATGGCTCCGCCGGTCCCCAAAGGGGTCTTTTCCCGTGAATAGAGGATTGGACACCCACGATATCGCTGTTCTCTGCTGGCGAAATGGTCATGGATGATCGTATGGCCATATCCCGTTGACAGGATAAAGCGCTCAATCCCCTGGCCGATCAGTTCATCCAGAATATGTTCGAGAAAGGGACGGTTCGCTACTGGTGCCATGGGTTTTGGAAGATCAGGCACCACCGAACGCAGCCGAGTCCCGAATCCACCGGCCAGAATGATCGCTTCAGTGACCCTCTCCGTATGTTCCATGCGTCAACGCCTTCAGAACTGCTGATCGTGTCTGGAGTAGTAGATGATCTGGCTGCCGAGATCCTCGAATTTGAAAGGAACATGCAGCAGTCCGGACATCGCTTCTTTGATGCGCTGGTGATCCTCCGGTTTTGCAAAAAAGAGCATGAATCCACCACCGCCAGCCCCCAACAATTTCCCTCCAATCCCCCCGGCCTGACGTCCTCGTTCATAGATAGCGTCGATCTCACTGTTGGTGATCAGAGTGCTTATGGTGCGTTTGATACGCCACTGTTCGTGAAGAAGACGGCCAAATTCCATCAGATCTGTTCCAGAATCAAGCAGTATCTTCAATGCCTCATCCACCAGTGTATGCATGGTAGTGAGGTCGATTTTATTCTGCCGTGTATTCTTGATCTGTTCGCCGGCGATGTCCGAGGCGTTACGGGAGAAGCCGGTAAAAAAGAGCATCATATGGCGTTGCAACTCTTCGAAGCGCTTAGACGACATGACGATGGGACTGACTACTATTGGCTGCTTGCCACCGCTGAAATCGATGCGGTTAAATCCACCAAATGCTGCCGCAGTCTGGTCCTGAGAACCGACATTCTCGCCGATCATCTCCTGTTCAACGTGAATAGCCTGCAACGCTAATTGACGTTTGGTCGGTATGGCCTGCTTCAGAGTGTGCAGAGCATGGAGCAGTCCGACAGTGAATGTGGAACTGGACCCCAGACCGGATCGGGCAGGAAGATCAGCGTTGTGGACAATTTCAATGCCTTCATCAACATCGAGATATCGGCAGCACTCCCGAACCGAAGCGTGCTGTATTTCATCGATCCTGGAGACCCGCTCATCACGAAAATAGCGGATACGATAGCGATAATCGAAAAAGGGAGGCATTCTTCGACAGGTGATGAAGCAGTACTTGTCAATGGAAGTACTAAGGACGGAACCACCGTGCTTCCTGTACCAGACCGGATAGTCTGTTCCACCACCGAAAAAGGAGATGCGAAATGGTGTGCGACAGATGATCATGCAAACAGATCCTTTAATATGGCAGAAAGGTTATTTAGATCAGTTGGTTAATCGACAAAATGTCCTGCCTGATCGCGTCGTGAAAGAATGGGTTTTTCTATAGGCCACCAGATGCCAAGCTCTGGATCGTTCCAGATCATGGTGAACTGGGCGGACGGGTTGTAATAAGTTGTCTGCTTATAATGGAAAATGGCACTATCACTGAGTATGAGATGGGCGTTACCGTGATTGGGTGGTACAAGAATCTGTTGTCGATTGATGTCGGAGAGTACAAAGGATTGCCACTCTCCGAACCGTTCAGATTCCCGATCGCCATTGACAACAACCAGATAGAATCGTCCATGCAGGCAGGAGATCAGTTTCCATGTCTCACGATCACCATGAATACCACGCAGAACATGGTGATCGGAGACGGAGATATCATCCTGAATAAAACGCATGTCAATGCCATGCTGTTGATAGAGTTTCTCGTTGTAGAGCTCGACATAGTGTCCCCGATGATCTTCGAATGGGTCCAGTGTGATCTTCAGGACGCCGGGCATCTTAGTCTCTTCAACACGAATGTTATCCATTGTTTTCCTCTCTCACGTGCTCAACGTGTCCAAAAAGATGCTCCGGAACGTACCCGTTCTCTCCAGTAGTCGAGTAGATCCTGCATGGTTGTCTCGAACGGAATCTGAGGTGACCAGCCGGTGTGTTGCTGGAATTTTATCGTATTCGGAATCTGAAGATCCGCATCAATAGGACGCAACCGTTCAGGATCTATCGCCACAGTGATCTCATCCTTCCTGGTGGAGAGACTGATCAGATGGTCCAGCATCTGTCGAATGGTGCAGGAGTATGTGCCGCCGATGTTGTAATACTCCCCGGGCGTAGGGTTCACCGTAACCAGCATGTAGTAGGCGCGTACGGCATCTCGAACATCCGCCCAGGTACGCAACGATTCCAGATTACCAACTTTGATCACCGGTGGGATGGCGTCCCCCTCGATCATGGCGATCTGTTTGGCAAAGGTCGACTCGGCAAATACATCGCCCCGTCTTGGACCCGTATGGGTAAACATACGAGTTGTCATCACCTTCTGATCGTAGGCCTCGGCATGAAAGCGGCCGACCAGATCGGTGCCGACCTTGGAGATGGCATACGGTGAGGCCGGATGGAAGCCGACCTCTTCATGGATGGGGAGTTTCTCCTTGGGAACTCTGCCAAACACTTCAGAGGATGCACACACATGGATCACGGGATCACATGTCGCTCGGCGCAGCACTTCCAACAAACGGGAGGTGCCGTTGATATTGGTGTCCAGTGTTTCAATGGGTGCGTTGAAACTTGTTTTCGGATAGCTCTGTGCTGCGAGATGAAAAACATAGTCCGGCTGAACACGTTCAACGACATTTTGCAGTGACAACGCATCACGCAAATCACCATAGATGAAATGAACGCGATCCCCTGCGTTAACCCGAGGTATCAGATGTTGCACGTTGTCCATGGGGCTACGCCAACGACACATGCCATGGATTTCCCAATCGGTATGCTCAAGAAGGTAATCGGCAAGATGGGATCCCACCATACCGGTGATACCTGTAATCAAAGCGCGTTTGACGTCCATGCAACCCTTACCTGCTGTTCCTGTTACACCCATGAGTATCGTGAAAGCACTCCCTCTGGGAATGCTTAGATGAAATTGACATGTTCAGGTGGATTCTCCAGATCCCACAGAAACTTGTTTATGTAGTCTTGACGGCAGCCAATGGCGCAATCCTTATGAACATCCACTGAGTCAGAAACATCCTTGTGTACCTGCCAGTAACGTTCTCCTTGGACCATCTCCTTAAAGGAGGTTTCATGCAGATCACCGATGAGAAATCGCTCTTTATTGAAGAAAGGACCACATGGGTACACTTTGCCGTTCCCAGAAATCTGTACCAGGAACGGCGTTCCGTAGCAGACGTCATACTTTCGATAGCCATCTTTATAGAGAGGGGTCTCTCCTGCTGCGTTAATCTTGTTCCACTTCACCTGCACAACATAGTTGTCGGTACTCAACGCTTCGGCCTGCTGCAGTCTCTCGCCCATATCCCGGTAGTCGTCGTAATCAACCCCAAGCTCCTTGTACTCCGAATCAGAGCAGTGTTTGATCACGAAGTAATCTACGCCCAGTTCCGCGCCCAGTTCTGCCTCCGGAATCACCTCATCGAAACACTCCGGGATCAGAACCATCTGAATACCCAAGGTGCAGTCATAACCATGCTGTCTCTTGAGAGCGACCAATGTGCGAATGTTCTCTTTGAGAATGTCGAAGTTACGGCTGTGTGACTGGTGTACTCTCTGGAACCCTTCCGGTGTACCGGCAGAGAGATTGAAGCGAATGTAACTCATGGCACGTAACAGCTCATGCGCACGGTCCAGATCCAGCAGCAGGCCGTTGGTTGCCATCGCTGTATCAACACCAAGAGTGTGGGCCAGAGAGGTTGCATCGTAGAGAGCAGGATTAAGCGTCGGTTCTCCATCACCGATGAACCCAAGCGACTTAACCCCGATCTGTCCACAATCCTCGATGAAACGTAACAGAGCATCGCTCTGTATCAACGTTCCTCGCGTCATGTTCTGTACCACGGCATAACAGTAGATACAGGCAGTGTTACAGAACTTGGTCAGACCCATATCGATATGTACCGGGGCAAACCGCTCTCCTCGTTTCCAGGCCTGAACACGGTCCAGATGATAGATCATCTTGTGACCATCGAAGCGGAAGCGCTCCTGTTTGGTCCGAAAACTTGGTCCTGTAAACTGGTTAGGAACCTGGTGTTCACCACTCTCCGTGTCACTGAACCTTATCAACCCGGACTCGCCATCCCCTTCAACTGTTTGAATAGTCTGTCCCTGAACAGTTGGGGAGTCCGGAGGCAACCGACGACGATCTACAATCTCCGTCGATGAACGCAGCTTGTGTCCGGGGCGCTCGGAAAGTGGTGCATCGTCCGGTATGTTGGTAACGGCCCGTTTCCCGTAGCGGTTGGTCTGGTCCGTTTCCTTGCTCATGAGAGTGATACGCCTCTGGTGTTCAAATCAGTTGTCCGCCGTGTGAACCCTGTACCGTTTTTGGGTGAAACTCGGCCATATTCCCCCATTTTCATATCGATGAATTGATATGGGAAAAGCATGATGAGTTCCTTGAAAATCAGTTTATTACACTCTGATAAAAAGTAATTTATCACGCATAGACTGTACCCTGACACTGCGTGAAACTCCAGCGTGTAAACAGTGTATTGCATAAACCGTAACGACACGTATCTTGCCCGCGATCAGGCTCTGTGAATATAGTAACCACATGCCTGCTTTATTTAAACGGAAACTTAATCAGCCTGTCAGGGTAGTTTCTCCACCTCAGATCGCCTCGAAAAATCCAGGATGAGCGCTATGTCAACATCCAGCAAAACGTCTCGTCATGTGATCGGCTACATACGCGTCAGTACACGTGATCAGGTTGATGGTCGGAGCCTTGATGTTCAAAAGGATCTGATCACACAATGGAGCCGTAAACAGGTAGGCGTACTCCCTCATATTTTTGAAGATGCCGGTATTACGGGAACCCGGCGAGATTTGCGTCCTGGTTTGCGTCGAGCTTTGGACATGGCGTGTGCCAACAAGGCTGTTTTGGTGGTCTATTCGCTCTCACGTATTGCACGAAGTGTTAAGGATCTTTTTCAGATCTTTGATGAACTTCAACGGAGTAAAGCGGATTTGATCAGCTTGACCGAAGAGTGGGATACCACGACAGCCAGTGGACGTATGATCTTCGGTATCATGGCAGTCCTTGCCCAGTTCGAACGTGATTTGATCAGTGAACGTACCCGTTCGGCACTCCATTTCAAGAAGAGTAAAGGAGAGCTGATCGGACAGGCGCCTTATGGATTCAGAGCCGATCGCAGTCGAACACCGGCCATGTTGGTGGAAGATGAGAAGGAGCAGGCGATTCTCAAACAGATCCAAATGCTGGCCAATCAGGGTGAAACACAGGTGGAGATCGCCCACTCTCTGAACTGCTTAGGTTTGAGAACACGGCGGGGAACACCTTGGAGCAATGTGCGCATATCGCAGATTCTAGCTGATAGAAATCACACTGAAAACGCACCGTAATGCACAAGTAATGGTACATACCATAGTGTAATGGTGCGCTATCATACGTTACGTAACGATGGTACACTCAGCTGTTCGGCCAAAATTTTCAAGGGATGCAGTATGTATCATTGTGTCCTGCAATGAGACAAGGGGGTTACATGGCGTTACACACGGTTGATGAGGCGTGTGCCTTGACGGGGCGCAGCAGAAATACCCTCTATCGAAAGATGCGCGAAGGTGATCTGTCTTATACGATAGATAAGGATAATCGTCGGAAGATCGATACCTCGGAACTGGTGCGTGTCTTCGGTGAGTTACGCACACGGCCCGATCCGGTCGTTACGTCTCGTGACACTGTAACGGAGACAGAGGGGTTACATGTTGACACACTAGAGAATCGATACGATACAGACAGTACTGTGACACATCACATCGTTACATACCTGGACCAGTTGCGACAGAGCGTCGATACAGTCACCACTCAAAGAATCAAGGATCTTGAAGAGCGTCTTGCTTTGGCAGAAAAAGAGAAAGATCGTTTACTCACCATTATTGAAAATCAGAGTCTGTTGTTAACGGACCAACGTCTCCCGGAACAGCAGGTAGATTCAAAAGTGTTGATACCACCTGTTGATAAGAAAAAAGGGGCTTCGGGAAAAAAGAAGAAAAAAGGCAAAAAGAGCGAGAAAAGACGCAAGGACTCTAAACCGAGTGCAAAGAGAACACGCAAAAAGAAGAAGTCAGGGAAGAAAAGACGGAGATGACACCACGAGATGTGTCCATCATTCTATCAGGGTATACGGCAAAGGTAGCAAACCATCATGTGCGGTATTGCAGGGTATTTAGGTTTAAAAACACTCGATTCCAATCGCATGGACCGCTGTGTATCTTTAATGGACCGACGTGGTCCTGACCATCGCGCACACTGTACGCGTACGCTCTCTTCCGGACACACTCTTCACCTTCTTCACAGTAGGCTCTCTATTCTCGATCTGGATCCCCGCTCTAACCAGCCCTTTACGGAGGGTGGGGATGTGTTGATTTTCAATGGAGAACTCTACAACTACAAAGAGATCAGAACGGATCTTGAACAGGCTGGTGAATCATTTCGAACCACCAGTGATACCGAAGTGCTCTTGCGTCTACTCCGTATCCATGGTGAAGAGGCACTGGACCGTTGTGAAGGGATGTGGGCGTTTGCTTGGTACAATGCGCGTGAAGAGATTCTGACGCTCAGTCGTGATCGTTTCGGTGAGAAACCTCTCTATACCTTTCAAACAGAAGACGGGCTCTATTTCGGATCTGAGATCAAGTTTCTTGCTGCTCTATCTGGTAAACAGTTCACAATCAATTCTGATCAGATCAAACGCTATCTTGTTTACGGTTCTCGTGTACTGCATGGGCATGGAGAGACCTTTTTCAGAGATGTCGAAGCCTTTCCCTCTGCATCCATTCAGCGTCTTTCAGCGCAGGGGAGGGGAGATGCGGCGCCTCGGACCTACTGGTCGCCAGCGTTCAGACCAGACGATGCGATGGCGTTTGACGAGGCGGTTTCCGGTATCCGTTCGCGGATGATTCAGGCTGTCGATATTCGTCTACGTGCAGATGTTCCTCTCGCTTTCTGTATGAGTGGTGGTGTCGACAGTAGTACACTGATCAGTATAGCCAAGCGGATTCACGGTTTCGATGTCCACGGCTTCACCTTCAACACCGGGGACGCCCGCTACGATGAACAGGCGGTGATCGAGCAATCCGTTCAGGAACTCGGCATCAAACACACGCTGGTCTCTTCGAATACGACTGATTTTTTGCCTCGTCTACAAGAGCTGATCAGATACCACGATGCGCCCATTGCAACCATCACCTGGTTCGCTAACTGGATGTTGATGGAGAGCATTAAAGGATCCGGTTATACGATCTCACTGAGCGGTGTCGGTGCTGATGAGCTGTTCAGTGGTTACTACGACCACCATCCGGCCTATCTGCACGATATGTACGCTGACCCAGAGCAGCACGCAAAATCTTTAAACGCCTGGAAGCGTGTCGTTCGGCCAGTAGTACGAAATCCGCACTTACAGAATCCAGATCTTTTTGTGCAGAATCCCGGTTTCAGAGACCATCTTTTTTTAACATCAGAAGAGACCCTTTGTCATCTCTGTTCACCATGGGACAATCCCTTTTCAGAACAGAATTATACTGATCAAAGCTTGCTGCGTAATCGCATGCTCAATGAAGCGTTCATGGAGAATGTTCCCGTGTACATGCATGAGGAGGATCTCAATGCCATGTACTATTCGATTGAGAACCGTTCTCCTTTCCTCGATCGTACCCTGTTCGAGTTCGCCTATACCATACCGACACGTCATCTGATCAAAGGAGGAAAAGCAAAAGCAGTGTTACGGGAAGCGATGCGAGGAATCGCTCCGGATCATGTCCTGGATCACACTACAAAAACAGGGTTTAATGCGCCAATTCAAGCTTTTTTGGCTGTGCACAACCCATCTGTCAGGGCATACTTGCTCGCGGACAGTCCGATCTTTGAGTACATTCGTCACGATGTGATTGAACGATTGACACAAAAAGAAGTGCTTCCGAACAGTGAGAGCAAATTTCTTTTTTCGTTTCTGAATAGTAAGTTGTTTTTAGAGATGTTTTGCTAATCGTGTCTGCGTATTCATGTAAAGATCTCTCTTGAATCTGATTCACGTCTTTTTACCTTCAACAAAACCACGACTCCATGCCCAATACGCTAGAAACCATCTCCTCCCATCTGCCAATCTTGGAAACCATTGCGGAGCAATTCGGCCCTGCTCCTTTTTGGGAGACGCCCGCCATCGATCGGGACCACCCTTATTGGGGTAAAGCTCAGGTTGCAACACCGCGTGATACTCGAATGCTTTTTGTCTCTGGGCCCTCCAGAAACGGCAATCATGTTATTCACTCGATGATGGATAACCATCCTGCATTATTGAGCCTGCCGGGAGAGGATTCGTTTCTGGCCAAATTCTTTCTTGATCTCAACGATGATCCCGACGCTGCTGTCGCCAATCTGCGGAGTCGTGACAATATCGACTACATCCTGTTACACACGGGGCGAGGCATCAACAAGTGGCAGGAGCTGTGGAAACTCTCCCAGAGTGGTACGCCTACCGACAAGGTGATCTGGTCCGGCACCCAACAGGAGGGAAAAGGGTACGTCACCGACTATCAGGATACGATCATTCCTGTGGACTATCCCGCCTATCTGAAGCGATTGCAGGATCTGGCCCAGGCAATTCGTGAAGCTCCTAGTTTCATGGATGTTTTCTGGTACTATCTAGACGCTCTGAGCTACCTCAACGGCCAACGCAGTGAACAGGCTGCATATGGTCGGTTACTTGTCGGTTCCGGCATGCGTTCTGAAATGGCATTCGTGTTTGAACGCACCGATAATACCTACTGCATCGCCCCTCTTCGTCCCTTTGATACCTACTATTACTCATTTGCCAAAGGGCGATTCAAAACCACTGAGGTGGAAAAAGATGTCCTTAAAGAGGCGTGGGAGCACTGGTGGCACAAGAGCGTAGATTACCTGATCATGAAGCAGCGTTACCCGGAACGTTTCTGTCTGATCAATTTCAACCATGCCATCTCTGATACGGAAGAGACATCCCGTGAAGTGTGCCGTTTTCTCGGTATTCCCTTTAATGAGAGCTGCCTGACACCAACTACCCTTGGTGTAATGACCAAAGGGAACTCCTCTTTTCCAAAGGGTGAACAGGCACGTGGGACATTCTATAAATCCGGCATGAAGAGAAAGCTGGATCCAGAATATTGGCCAGCGGATTGTGCACCACTCTGGGACATCATGAGTCGCGTAACAATCTGATAGGCAAACGGGAATCATGTGTCATGACCACTCTTGGTGCCATCCTTCTTGCTCGTATGGATTCGTCACGCCTGCCTGGAAAACAGTTGAAACGTGTCGGTTCCAAACGTGTGATGGACTTCATTGTCGAACGGGTTCGAGCGATTCGCGGCTTGGACTGCGCTATTTTAGCAACCTCTGATCGTTCGTGTGATGATCCTCTGGTCAAATATGCCGATGCTCACGGTATTTCCTGTTATCGGGGCGATGCCGTGGATGTGGCCGGACGCGTAGCAGGAGCTATCCAACACTTCAATCTGACAGCATGGGCTCGCATCAACTGCGACAGTCCATTGATTGACCACACGCTCTATTCTGAGGCCATCGATATCTTTCGTACCGGTCACTATGAGATCGTCACCAATGGGCTGATGCGCACTTATCCCATTGGAAATACAGTTGAAATCTTTTCATCTGAGCTTTTCCTTGATGGTTACGCCGAGATGCGGGAAGTGGACCACCATGAGCATGTGACCCTCTACTTTTATCAACATGCCGAGCGTTATACGATCTACTCCATGCAAGCAACCGATCCGACACTTCGCCGCCACTCATTGGCCATCGATACACCGGAGGATCTTGAGCGGTTCCGCTGGATGGTGGAACAGATGGATGGATCGCATGTGAACTATGGTCGGACAGATCTGTTACAACTGCTCGATCGTTGTCCCATAAAAACAGTATCACACTAAAAAGCTGGTTGATCATTTTGAGAGGTAAAGCACACTTGGTGGAATACACGCACAGGCTTGAATTGTATATGAGAATCGAGCATGGATTCAGGCGTTGATCTTATGAGAATAGGTCACTCACCAAACAGCTTCTAAACGATTTCCGACACCACTAACGGTGCGCCATCATTGGCTGTACCTGGATAGATCCCATGCGCCCAAAAGTTACCGTCTACATTACCTGTCACAATTATGGGCGATTTCTACGTCAGTCCATCGACAGCGTTCTGAAACAGATTCTCAGCGAGTGGGAGTTGATTATCATCAATGATGGTTCTCAGGACGATTCGAAACAGATCATCGATGACTATGTAGAACGTTATCCAAAACAGATGCGAGCGTTTCATAATCAAAAGCCGCGACGCTTGCCCTATTGTGCCAATCTGGCTCTGCGTGAAGCCAAGGGGCAATATCTCGTTCGCCTTGATGCAGATGACTATCTGGATGAAAGCGCATTGTTGGCCATGGCAAGCTATCTTGATAAAAACCACGAGATTGCACTGGTCTATCCAAACTACATTTATATCGATGAAGATGGTTCCTATCTTGGCGTCGAAAACAGAAAAATCGTTGGTCAGGAGGCGGAATTACTGGATCTTCCTGCGCATGGTGCCTGCACCATGGTCCGTAAACGGGTGCTCAAGTGTGTTGGTGGATACGATGAAAAACATACGGCTCAGGACGGTTATGAACTCTGGTTGAAGATTTTCAACCGCTACAAAGTGGCCAACCTGCGCACTCCTCTCTTCTTCTACCGACAACACACACTCTCTCTTTCTCGGGATGAGAACCGCATACTCAATGCGCGTCAGAAGATCAAGCGCGCCATGGCCGCCCGCTTGGAGGGCGACGTTAAACCCCGAATTATCGGTATTGTCCCTGCGAAGAACACCAATACGGAGCGGCCCAACGTGGTTATGGAGCCCGTTGCCGGTATTCCACTCATCGACCATACGCTCAATGCGGCCATCGAATCAGGGGCCATGGATCAGATTCTTGTCACTTCAGACGATCAGGCCGTTCTGGATCACTGTGCTGGATTTCCAAATATTTTAACCGTCCTCCGTGATATGAAGCTCTCCCAGAGTCACGTTCGTCTCATGGAAGTCCTGCAAGATGCCGTGGATCGTCTGGAGCAGGATTTCGATCTCTATCCTGATATTCTTGTCATTCTGAATACCCACTGCCCTCTGCGTCGCAGTCAGGACATCCGTAAAGCGATCGATACCCTGTTGCTCTATGATGTGAGCAGTGTGCACAGTGTCTACGAAGACTTTGAGCTTCATTTTTCCCATGGCAAACAGGGGTTGGAACCCATCAACCGGGGCATGATGAATCAGCTGCGACTAGAGCGGGAGGCGCTCTATGTGGACAATGGGGCCATTCGGGTTGTTTGGCGTGATATGATCGGCAAATCGGATTGGTTCCGTTATCAGTTTGGTCACATTGTCATGCCGTTGGAACGCAGCATGATCTATGCCGGTCGTACGGAGAGCAAATTGCGTTACATTGAACAGATACTCGAGAATGATGCGCAGGATCAGTAACAACATCTCCGTGATTCCCCATATCCACCTTCATAACTGAGTCACCTACCATGAAAATAGGATCTTTTGACACCGCACAACGCGTTCTGGTGATTGCCGAGATCGGCAACAATCATGAAGGAGACTTCACACTGGCTGAAGAGCTGATCGGTAAAGCTGCCGAATCAGGGGCTGATGCCGTCAAGTTCCAGACTATTCAACCGGATCAGCTAATTCATCCGGACAATGAAGCACGTCTTGCTCAACTTCAACGCTATGCATTCAGTTTCGATCAGTTCCAAAAACTGAAAGAGACGGCTGATCGTCAAGGTGTTATGTTTCTCTCCACACCTTTTGATCTGGAGGCAGCCCGCTTTCTGGACCAGATCATGCCTGCCTTCAAAATCGCCTCCGGAGACAACACCTTCTACCCTCTTTTAGAGACTACAGCGCGTTGCAACAAGCCGATTATTCTCTCTTCTGGTCTGATGGATTTGACCCAGATCTCCTATTCCGCCTCTCTGATTAGAAAAGTGTGGTCGGATATGGATGTCACTCAAGATCTGGCGGTTCTGCACTGCATCAGCAGCTATCCAGCCCCTCTGGATCAAGTAAATCTTTCTGCTATGGCCCTCTTGAAAGGGTGTGTCAGTGAAACGGTAGGTTACTCAGATCACACACTCGGTATCGACGCGGCTGTCACTGCAGTAGCCATGGGAGCCGAGATTATTGAAAAACACTTCACCATCGATAAAAACCACTCCGATTTCCGGGATCATCAGCTCTCCGCCGATCCCGACGACCTGCGTAACATGGTGGAACGTATCACGGAAACCCGACGCATTATGGGTTCAACCACCAAGCAGATACAGGAGTGCGAAGCGGCGGCTGAGCGGGAGATGCGCCGTTCCATCGCTGTGAGACGGACAAAACGCGCCGGTGAATCCCTCTTTTGGGATGATCTGGTCTGGTTGCGTCCCCAAGGTGGATTGCCCCCAGGGCAGGAGTGGCAGGTGCTTGGCCGTCCTCTACGGGAGGATCTCAAAGCAGGAACCGTATTGATGGACAACCATTTCCAAACTGGAGAAGAGCTCAATGCATGATGTGAATTGCTATCTCTGTGCATCATCCAAGAAGAGTCTCCTCTTTCTGCAAGCGGGTCACGACCCCTATCTGGATCAGGTATCTTCCGATTTGCATGCGGTAGAGCGAGGATGGTACATATGTGATGCGTGCGGTTTTGTCTTCCGTTCACCCGCTCTCTCCTCTGACGAGATTGCGCAGCTCTATGCAAATTATGAGCAGCATATCTTTCGCACGACAACACCGGACGCCTATTTTGATCGCATCATTTCCATCCCTGATGCTGACTCAGAGAACACTGCAAAAACACTCTGGTTACAAGAGACTCTGCAGCAACAGAAAGAGCAGCAGGGTGGACGTAGTACAGAGAACTTCCCACGGACGATTCTTGATGTTGGCTGTGGTGGTGGAACATTACTTCATACCATCGGCAACCACTTTCCGCAGGCTGCACTCTATGGTGTAGAGCTGAACACACCCTATGCGGAACTGGCAGCCAGACGCGTGCAGGCAACCGTTCTCAATACCGAATATAAAAGCGGTCTGTTTGACAAACGATTCGACCTGATCCTCTTTACAAAGGTTCTGGAACATATCCCAGAACCCCTGACCATTCTACGTGAAATGGCTCAAGATCTGTCGGATGATGGTCTGTTATTTGTCGAGGTTCCGGACATTTCAGACCTCTACTCCCTACCGCCTGATCATGGACGATTCCAGATTCCACACATTCACTATTACTCAGAAAATACATTAACAACATTATTGAATAGAGCCGGCATGGATGTAGTTATCTCAAGAAGCATCTATAAAATAGCTTCTCAGAAGAGATCATATTTACAGATTCTCGCAAAAACATCGAAAAACAGAATAGATATAGAAAACCTCACCTCTAATGAAATTGTATCGCTTCGTAAGCGCATCCAGACCCATATGATGGGATCTTGATCCTTGCGTAAGCGATAGATTCCTGGCTGTTTGCCCTCCTGCTCCAGGAAGAATTCAACGCCTGTTTGCTCTCTTCAACGCAGTGAATGGATTTTTTTTCAACCCCGATAGTCTCCCCTAAAATATGTGGTTCTGAGTCCACGAAATATGTGGTTCTGAGTCCACGTTTTAAAGTTATCCACAGGCTGAGGCCAAAAAATATGTGGTTCTGAGTCCACGTTTTCGCAAAAATATGTGGTTCTGAGTCCACGTTTTCGCAAAAATATGTGGT
>JADGBX010000140.1 GCA_015231265.1 Magnetococcales bacterium
AACCGCAAGAGTTCGCGACACCACTCCCCTCCCCCGATCACGAAAAACCGGATGGAACCTCTGCTCCATCCGGTTTTCTCGTCTTGCACAGGAGAATGTCTCGGCGTCAAACCACCGGCTTAACGCTGCCCGGCCAGCTTGAAGAAGCTGATGATCTGGTGCAGACTCTCCGCCTGATGGGAAAGCCCTCCCGCCGTCTCCGCCATCGACTGCGCAGAGCCAACATTCTGCTGAATCACACTATCCAACTGCTGGATCGCCGAGTTGATCTGATCGGCACCCTGACTCTGCTCACGACTGGAAGCGGAGATCTCCTGAATCAGATCCGCCGTCTTGCGAATATCCGGCACCACCCTGGAGATGATGTTGCCGGCACGCTCCGACACCTCCACACTGGAGGAGGAGAGACTGCTGATCTCGCTGGCCGCCATTTGGCTCCGTTCCGCCAGTTTACGCACCTCCGCCGCCACAACCGCAAACCCCTTGCCGTGCTCACCGGCCCGCGCCGCCTCGATGGCGGCATTGAGCGCCAGAAGGTTGGTCTGACGGGCGATCTCCTCAATGATACCGATCTTGTCGGCAATCTCCTTCATGGCGGTCACCGCCTCGGCCACCGCTTTGCCGCCCTCTTGGGCGTCGGTGGCTGCCTGTCCGGCGATCTTTTCGGTCACGGAGGCGTTCTCGGTGTTCTGCTGAATATTACCGGACATCTGCTCCATAGCAGAGGAGGTCTCCTCCACCGATGCCGCCTGATTGGTCGCACCCTCGGACATCGCCTGGGCCGAGTGGCTGATCTCGGCACTGCCGTCGGTGACACTCTGGGTCACGTTGGTCACTTCGGACATCACCTCATTCAACTTGGTCGCCGTGTTGGAAATGTTACCGATCAATACCGTTAAATCATCCTGACCAGACAGGTGACACTGTATGTTCAGATCACCCTCGGCGATTCTGCCCACGGTCCCGGTGCACTGGCTCAGAGGCTCGGTGATACTGCGGCCGATCATGATCGCCAGCACAATGCCCACCACCACCAACACCACCATCACGACAATCACGAACATCACCGCATCATCCGCCTTACCGGAGGCCATGCCGAAAAACCCGTTGGCCTTACCCTCGGCAAACTCCAGAAACCCGGAGACCGAGGTGTTCATCTTGGCAACGTGGCGCGCCCCCTTCTCTTTGGTGATCGCCGCCGCTTCGGCCCGCTTGCCCTCCTTCATGAACTGGATCACCTCATCGCGAATCGGCTTCCAGTTACGAAACAGTGACTCCAGCTCCCGCACCTTATCCTTACTGCCCAAAAAGCGCTCATCAACGATCTTCAGATCCTCATACACCTTGCGCTCATAGCCGGCGACGATACGGGCCGCCTTCTCCATGCCTGCCGCGTCCTTCGACAGGGCGACATCCTTCATGGAGCGATGCATGCGAACGATGTTGCCATCGATGCGCAACATGGCGGTACTCACCGCATAGGGGTGCTTGAACAGTTTGGCGGTGAAACCGGACAGCATCTTCATGTTGCTGACAGCCATCATGCCCAGGATGACGGTCATCGCAACAAGAACGAAAAACCCAAACCCCAGTCTCTGGCCGATATTCAGTTTGCGCAACATCCATCTACCTCCCAAAGCAACTGTTATTGTTATTTAAATTCATAAGATGCAGATAGCGACACCGAATCGTCGGCTTTGATCAGATTCAGTGTCAACCAATATTGACATCACTTTCAGGATGTCGTTCGAGTGGCAGGAGTTCAAGTGATAATCCATAAAACTCAAAATCATTCAGTCATACGGGCAAGAGCAGAGCGATACATTGCCATTAAGCAGAGTGCCGATCAAGAGTCGTGCAGACAGAAAAAGGGCCGGAGCATTACTGCCCCGGCCCTTGAACCAATCAGCGATCAGTCGCTGCGATCACTCATGCAGGATCGCCCTTGGGTCCTGCAGCTCCCTGGGGTCCAACGGCACCCTGGGGACCACGATCGCCCTTGGAGCCTGCCGGTCCCTGCGGTCCCGGAGGTCCGACAGAACCGGGATCACCCTTGGGACCAGGAGCGCCTTCCGGACCCTGAGGTCCGACCGGTCCCTGCTCACCCAAACTCCCCTTCGGACCTGCCGGTCCTTCCGGTCCTAACGGGCCTGTGGGCCCATGAGGTCCGTCCGGTCCTGGAACGCCCTGATCACCTTTGGGTCCGGGAGGACCTTCCGGTCCACGCTCGCCCTGTCCACCCAGAGGACCCTCGGGGCCTTCCGGTCCGACGGGGCCTTGGGGACCAACCGGTCCCTGCATGTCCGGAACCACCACCTTGGGACCCGGCTCACCTTTCGGTCCGGGAGGTCCGGGGGGGCCCATGGGGCCACGAGGACCAGCCGGTCCCTGCGGTCCGACCGTACCCTGCACACCTGCCGGTCCACGAGGACCAACGGCTCCCGGTTTGCCTTCAATACCTTGCGGGCCAGCTTCGCCGGTCTCGCCGCCGTCGCCTTTGGGACCCTGCGGACCAGCCGGACCCACGGGACCTGCGGACCCTTGCGGTCCGACCTCGCCCTTGGAACCCTGCGGCCCCGGTTCTCCTGGAGGCCCTTTCGGTCCGAACGTTCCCTGCGGTCCGATCGGCCCCTGGGGACCGGGATCGCCTTTGGGACCCTCGGGACCACGCTCGCCCACCGGACCCTGCGGACCCATGGGACCACGCGGACCCTGCGGCCCGGACGGTCCAACCACACCTTGGGGACCAACGGGACCCTGCGGACCAACGGCACCCTGCGGTCCGGTTGCACCTCTTGGACCCGCCTCGCCCTTCTCGCCGCGATCTCCCTTCGATCCCTGAGGACCGGCTGGACCACGATTACCCGCCTCACCCTTGGCACCCTCGGGCCCTGCCGGACCCTGCTTGCCTTCCGGTCCGGGCTGACGCGATAGATCCGCCATGCGCTGCGACAGCATCTGTATCTGAGTCGGCACCATGTTCTCAAGGATGCGGAGCTTCTCCTCCAGCACCTCAAGACGCTCGGCTACAACCTTGTAGTTCTCGTGCAGATCGCGGGAGGCCCGACTCTCTGCGTTGGTTCGTGCGGTGAGGACCTCATCGATCCGTTCCGCCAGTGCACTCAACCCCTTTTCCAGAGCGTCCACCCGCTTCTTGGTCGCTCCTTTCTCCGGTTTGTCTGATGAATGCTTCTTCTTGTCGCTTGTGTCTGTCATGGACGGTGTCCCCACGGAGTCTCGTTCGGAATCCTTCCCTACATCGGTATCGCCGCACTCGGCGCTGTCATCCTTGACCGGTTCAGCCCCTTCCTCTGCACTGTTCGGAGCCTCCGGCTCCTCATCGTTCTCCTGCCTCTCTTCGGCAGTCTCTTCCTCAACCGCAGTCTCTTCCTCAACCGCAGTCTCTTCCTCTACCGCAGTCTCTTCCTCTACCGCAGCCTCTTCCTCTACCGCAGCCTCTTCCTCTACCGCAGCCTCTTCCTCAACCGCAGTCTCTTCCTCTACCGCAGCCTCTTCCTCTACCGCAGCCTCTTCCTCTACCGCAGCCTCTTCTTCAACAACGGCCTCGTCGGTGATCTCTTCCTTGGAGTCCGCCAACGCCTGTCGGAGCCGCTCGAACAGCTCGCCTGCCGACAACACTGTCGAAGACGCCTCGTTGCTGCTCTCCTCGTCGGCGGCATCGTTCCTGTTTATGGCTGTGGCTGCGGGGGGTGAGCGCTCTGCACGCTCCATCGCCTTCTGCTTCTCCAGCGCCCGCTTGTCTGCTTTACGCTGCTTCTTCGAGCGCTTGGACTTACCGGACGCCCCACCCGGATCGGGTAGGTCGGGCAGAACGGACGAGAGCGACGACAGATCGCCGGGATCGGAGATATCCAGATCCACTTCGCCGTCATAACTCTTCCGAATCGCCTTGCGCAACCGCTTCTCCTGACGGGCACGCTCCGACTTCTTGGAGCCCCGACCGCCTCTCTTCTTGCGCGCAGCGTTCTTTGTATCCTTTTTTGCCATTTCCCTACAATACTCTCGTCCACCGACCAGACGCGCCGTGAACGCTCGGGTTCCCTTGTGTGCACTACAACCGAGTCGCCGCTGCTCAACGGCACCGCTTCGGCACGTGCACTCTTTTTACATAACGCTTCATTTTTACGGACAAACCCCCTCTGCGGCAACAAAAAAACGTCGCCTACCCACCCGATATATTCTCCAGCCGACACGACACCAGGCATCGGGTCGTTTGATTCGACACGAAAAAAGGGGCTTTGACGGCTACCTGCGCTCTCCCGCACTCCAACTGAACGGTGGACGACAAAACCGGGGGTGGGTGGCATTTATTTTGTCTTTTCCTCCCGCTGGCGCAATAATAACCGCTGCGGTCCCTCGAAAACCGAGCATGACAGGAAGACGTTCATGAAATGTAGCCAGTGCAACCATACGTCCCGGGACGATGCGGTTTACTGTACGCAGTGCGGAACCCCTCTGGTGCGCGCCTGTGCCAAGTGCGGGCTTCCGGCCCAGAAAGGGGATATCTTCTGCGCCGGCTGCGGAGTCCGTCTGCAAACATCAGGGACCGAACTGGCCACCGTGGCGGCACCGGTGGCCGGCAGTGAAAACGCCCCCGTTGTCGATCAGAACAGCGAACGGGTGCCCATGGAGTCGGAGCGGAAGAACGTCACGGTGCTCTTCGCCGACATCTCCGGCTTCACCGCCATGAGCGAATCCCTCGACCCCGAGGACGTCACCAGCATCATGAACGGCTGCATGCGCAAGCTGGCCGATGTGGTGGTCCGTTACGAGGGGTATGTGGATAAGTTCATCGGCGACTGCGTGATGGCGATCTTCGGGGCGCCGGTCACCCATGAGAACGACCCGGAGCTGGCGATCCGCGCCGCCCTGGACATGCACCGAGAGATCGAGGAGTACAACAAGAGTCTGGCGATCCGCCTGAGCAAACCGCTTTCGCTTCACTGCGGCATCAACTCCGGCATGGTGATCGCCGGCGGCGTCGGCTCGGATCGCAAGATGCAGTACACCGTCATGGGCGATACCGTCAATCTCGCCTCTCGTCTGGAGTCCCTCTCCTCCACCGGCCAAACCTTCGTCTCCGGCTACACCTACAACCTCACCCGGCATCTGTTCGAGTTTCACCGTCACGACCCGATCCGGGTCAAAGGCAAGAAGGACCCCGTGGCGGTCTATGAGGTGATGCGCACCAAGAGCCTGCGGGAGCAGGAGCGGCGCACCGTCGACGATACGGTGCCGCTGGTGGGACGGGAGCAGGAGCTGGTCACCCTGCGCAAATCCGCTGCCGCCCTCTCCAAGGGCAAGGGACGCACGGTGTTTCTCATCTCCGATCCCGGCGTGGGCAAAACCCGCGTCATGATGGAGATCCGCGCCTTCTTTAAGGAGGAGGAGATCCAGATCATCGAAGGGGTGTGCCGCTCTTTCAGTCGCTCCACCAGCTACTACATCTTCGGCGAGATCCTCCAGCAGCTCTTCAACATCGACTCCGAAGATCTGGATGAGGCGATCGCCACCAAGATCTCCGAAAACCTCCCTCTGCTGCTGCAACTGGATCCACGCAACCTGGATGCCGAGGCGCGCAAGGCGATCGTCTTCCTGGGGGCGGTTCTGGGGGTTCACCTCGACGATCGCTTCAAGGTGCCCACCGACCGCATGGAGGCCCAGGAGATCAAGATCAACACCTTCCGGGCGTTCAGTTGGTTCTTCCGTGAGCTGGCGGTGATCAAGCCGATTCTGCTGGTGCTGGAGGATCTGCACCACGCCGACAACACCTCCATCGAGCTGATCGCCTTTCTGTTCGAGCATCTGACCGATGCCTCGGTGATGCTGCTGCCGATCATGCGGCCCGTGGCCAGCCATCCGTCGTCGAAGCTCCCGCCCATCGCCCGCAAGCTCCTGGGGGATCGCTTCATGGAGTTGCACTTCCAGCGTCTCTCCGAGGAGGAGTGCGACCAGATGGTGCGCCATCTGTTGCAGGACGACAAACCGTCGCAGGCGATTCTCGAGCTGGTCCGCTCTCGGGCCGACGGCAACCCGCTCTACATCGAGGAGATCATCCGCAATCTACTGGAAGAGGGCATCGTCGTGCAGGAGAGCGGCGAGAGCCGAGTGGTGCGGGATCTCACCGGCGTCACCATCCCCAGCAACATCCAGGGCATGATCATCGCCCGCATCGACCGCCTGCCCACCGAGCTGAAGGAGCTGCTGCACACGGCAGCGGTGATCGGACCGGTGTTCAAGAACGCGCTGGTTCAGCGGGTGATCGACCACCCCGACCTGGACGACCGCCTCTCCCGGTTGGAGGAGATGGGCATGCTCTTCGAGTCGAAATCGTTCCCGGAGATCGAATACAGCTTCCGCAACATCATGACTCAGGAGGCGATCTACTCGACGCTTCTCCACAAAAAGCGCAAGGAGATCCACGCGTTGGTGGCAGAACGCATCGAGCAGCTCTACGCCAGCCGCCTGGAGGATCACTACGAGGTGCTGGCCCACCACTGCCGACGCGCCGCCCAGCCCGACCGCGCCTTCGACTATCTGGTGAAAAACGGCCTCAAGGCCAAATCCACCTACGCCAACCAGGATGCCGTCAGCTATCTCACCCAGGCGATCGACCTCGCCTCCGAAGTGGAGAACCCCTCCATTCCATTAAAGGATGTCTACATGGCGCTGGCGGAGGTGCAGGAACTCTCCGGCGATCTGCGTGGGGCGATGACGGCGCTCAACGAAGCGATCGCTCTCATCGACGATGATCTTCGTCAGGGCGATCTGCTGCGCACCATCGGCAAGATTCACGAAAAACTCGGCTCCAAAGAGAAGGCGGTGGAGATCTACGCCAGTGCCGCCCGGCTTCTGGACAACCATCCCCACTCCGTTGAAAAGGGGATGCTGCTCACCAATCAGAGCTGGATCCTCAACCGTATGGGCCAGCCCGACGAGGCGATCGATAAAGCCAATCAGGCGCTCAAGATCTTCGAGATTCAGGATGCGCAGGATCGCATCGCTCTGGTGTGCAACAACCTGGGCGTCATCTACGAACACAAGGGGTTGCTCAATCAGGCGTTGGAGTACAACAACAAGAGTCTGGAGATCTTCTCCGGCATGGGCAATCGTCCTCAGACCGCCAACCTCTACCTCTCCCTCGGTTTTCTCTATAGCAAAAAGGGCAAACCGGAGAAGGCGCTGGGACTCTTCGACCGGGCGCACGACATCATGGAGCGCATCGGCAACCGCTTCGGGTCCGGAGCGGCCCTCTTGAACAAGGGGCGCTGTCTGATGGATCTCAACCGCTACGATGAGGCACAGGCGGCGTTGATTCCGGCGCTGGACCTCCACACCAAGCTGGAACTTCCCAGCAAGATCGTCGCCAACGAGATCGATCTTGCCACCGTTCTTATCCAACAGAACGATCATCAGGGAGCACGGCGTCACATTCAGAGTGCGTATGAGCGGGCACGAGAGGAGAATCTCACTGCGGAGCAGGCCAAGGCTTCACGTCTTGAGGCGCGGTTGCGCATCAAGGAGGGGCACAATCCCGACTACAAGTTCGAAGAGGCGGTGCGGTTGTTCAAGAGCATCGGTCGCAATGATGAGGCAGCTCGGGTGAGTCAGGAGCATCGGCGGTTCCAGCGCCTGGGGGTGTAGGTGTTCAGTCCCTGAGTGTGATGGATTGGATGGCACATCGGTGGACGTGTCGCTCAGGGCGTGTGCTGTTTTAGGTTCAACGCCAACCGCTCACTTCTGTGTGGTACCCGACATTCGGCGCCATCTCCGTACTCTCCCTCTCTGGAGAGGTAACAGTTCCGTGAAGTGGCCGTTGACGTGGCCGCAACTCTCTAGAAAGGAAACACATCCATCACCGGTCGCCTTCTCCGATGCACTCCCCCACCCCCCAGGCGCGCGAGATAATTCGAGGGAGGGGGGCGTGTTTTGTGCATCCCCGACGTTGGAGGCCATGTCCTCTTTTTTTTGGCA
>JADGBX010000141.1 GCA_015231265.1 Magnetococcales bacterium
TTGTATTCCCCGTATTGTCGAGGTGTGTTCCACTGTTGCTGTTTGTAGGCTTGCCACGTGTCGCGTGAGGAGTATTGAGCGCCACTATGTGGATAGTTGGTATAGCGGCCATTGATATCATTGGCATTCACGGACGGTTGACTGAATCTGGAACGCCAAGAAGAAGTTGGCACGCGCTGCCTCTGAGAGGAGGAAGAGCCGGACCACGAGGGGTGATGTCTGGCACGATCATCTTGTCTGAACCCCATCTCAGCTCTTCTGTTATTTCCGGACTGATAGGGTTTATTCCAGCTCTGATTCCAGTTCCTGGAATTATCGGCCGGAGCCTCCTGTTTAAAGAGCCTTTGATGCTGTTGAGTGGTCATATAGCGATCATTGAGCCATTTCCAACGATTGGAGGTGGAGTCATCCTGTCTCGTTTGTCCACCGTTGACACCTCGGGAGGTTAAGGAATCCTTTAGAGGATGGGTGTTCGTGCCTCTCTGTTGTGAGGGGTGCCAGGTGTAGTGGTCGGAGGGTGTATTCCATCTGTATAACCCATTGGGGCCTTGGGTACTGTTGCTTCTGTTCCATGAGAGTCCATTTTCAGGAGATCCCCAACCATTCGACCGATTGGATGTATACGATGAGGCGTGGGTTCCATCGAAGGCCATGAGATCAGGACCAGGAACCAACAGGAGAACTAGAGCACACACTCCCGGGATGACATGGGTTCTGAAACACCGGATGAACGTCACTGTTTTTCCGGAAAAGCATGGAAAAGTCAACATCTTCATGGAGCTCGCTCCTGTGAAACAACAGCATCAGGGGTGGGTGAGGGCGGTTCCTGAAGAGAGTGGGCTTGAGTCTGATCAGGGAAAGTGGGTTGAGGGGCAGGTGCGCCTGAGACTCTTGATGCACCTTCTGTCATCGGAGTGGATGATGAAGAGACCGGTTCGACATCGCTCCACGAAGAGTGACTCCAGGGTGCAAAACCACCTGTGGGACCAAAGGGGTTGATGACTGCTGAAGAGGGATTGAGGTGATCTACCCGGCGCGAACGGTCATACGCTGTTGGCGTGTTGGATGAAGGATGAGGGTAGCGTTTTTCACTCTTCCATCCTTCAGGCTCACCTGACCGTTTATTTGCGTTATCAAACTCCACCAAACCGTGTCGCTGCGTGTTGGAACCGTGAGGGGTTACGTATGTAAAGGTGTTGCTGGGAGAAAGCGGCTGTTTCGATGATCCCGTGACTCCAGATCTATTGCCGTACGGCGTCCTGAAGCGCTCGGTTCTATGATTCGGAACCTGTTGCTGATGCAACTGAGGAATCCTGGTGTCTGCAGGACTCCCATAATTCTTCGGTTCGGACGAGATGGTTCCCCTTTGCTGTGGGTTTCCAGACCATGGATAGCCATAATGTGCAGGGGAACTGCGTCCATGGTATGTCGGTTGATAGGGTGCTGAATATCTCTGAGTTCCAGTGACGGGATAACGGGGCATGGGTCTGGGCGTTGCTGTGGGATCAACCCAGCGCTGCGGAGTCGGTCGCCCAGACTGGTGTTTATAGCCCTGTCCTTTGCCATACCGTTGGTGTCGATTCATCATCCCGTGTTGCGCGTTGTACGGTGACCTCTGGTGCTTACCAACAAGTGGGTTGTAGCTATCTGGGTCGATATAGGTAAAACGCTGCCCTTTTTTGAGGCGCGTCGAACCGTGATCCTGGAATGAGCTCTTGTCAGACGGCACTGTTTGTGATGATTGATTTGGTCGTTTAGACCCACGAGGCTGCCACCAACGATTAGAATCGACGTTTCCTGAATGATCAGGTGTTCGAAGATGGATCACTGGTAGTGAAGACCAGGGATCATCGGCGCGAGCAGTAGATTCATTCTGAACAGGCACCGGAGTGTGGGCGTCAGAAGAAGATCTGCCTGATACAGGGGAGGTGGATGGTGACGGATTTGAGGATGGTGTGACGACAAAAGAGTCAGCGCTTGGAATATCCATAGCCACACCCTGGGCCGAAGCCAGAGAGGGTGTTATCAACAGAACCAACATTGAAGAACTTATGAAGCGGGAAGCGCGGAAGAAAGGGAGTTTTCTGCCCCACATATAAGGAGAGCCATGCGCGCAGTGGAAATCAGGCTTCATAAGGACGACTCCCTGTACTGAAAGACGGTTGCATGGAGATGAAACTCCACTCCACAGCAACCGTCTTGCAATGAGGTTAAGACGTTTTATCAGGGTCACCCGATTTGGATTTGAGACGAATACCCCGACGTTTCCCTGTCGATGCTTTGCTGCGTTTGGTTTCTGGTTTTGTCTCTTTATCAGCTGTGTCGGCTTTAGCTGTTGCGGTGGTTCTCTTTTTTGCAGCAGCCTTGGTCTTTCTTCCCGTCGTTGATGAACGTGTGCGTTTTTTAGGTGCTGCTTTCTTGGCAGCTTCCTGTTTCTTAGCAGGAGAACTCTCAGATTGACTTGCCTCTGCAGCCGACTTCTTCGCGGGAGAACTCTTGGATTTGCTTGCCTTTGCAGCCGGTTTCTTAGCGGGAGCACTCTTTGTTTTACTTGCTTCCGTTGCAGGTTTCTTAGCGGGAGCACTCTTGGTTGAACGTGCCGACGTTTTGGCTGTGTCTGCAGCGGTCTTCTCTTTCTTTGAAGCGGAAGTTTCCTTTTCTGCCTCTTTTTTCAAAGCTGCTGCTGGTGAAGCAGGTTTAGTCTGTTCTACTGTCGATGAAGGCTGTTTTTTAGCCGGTGACTCAGGGGTTAGACACCCCTTCCCGGGTTTGGAGCTTGCAATTTCAGGGTTGTATTTCTCAAGGAAATTAGCAGCCGCTGAACTCTGGACTCCCTTCTCTTCATCCTCAAGAAACTTCCGGGCAGCCAACTCGGCAGCACGGCGCTGTTTCTCTTTTTCCGGCATTTCAGAATAGTCGGGTTGGACGAAGGCGCTTTCTGCCGTCACGCAACCCAGCGGAATAACAAGCAGGGTCAACAGAGTGGAGACCAAAACACCGAAGAGCAGAGAGATCGCCATTCCCTGAAAGATGAAGTCGGTGAGAATAACACTGGAACCCGCAACCAAAGCAAAAGCAGTGATCAGAATTGGCCGAGTACGTGCTTTACAGGAGAGAATGACGGCGTCTCGAATATCCGTTCCACGCAGGATCTCCTGTTGAACGAAATCGACAAGCAGGATCGAGTTGCGGACGATGATACCCGCAAGAGCGATGAAGCCGATCATGGAGGTAGCAGTGAACTTGGCGTCAAGCAACCAGTGCCCCGGCACGATCCCCAACAGCGTCAGGGGAATCGGAGCCATGATAATGGCGGGCAGGGTGAAGTTCCCGAACTCCCATACTACCAGCATGTAGATGAGGATGAGCGCAGCACCGAAAGCGATACCCATGTCACGGAAGGTCTCATAGGTGACGGTCCATTCACCTGTCCATTCAAATGCAGAGCGGGAGTAGGACTCCGGTGGTCCCATGAAGTATCCACTCATCACCTTTTCATCAGGTGTGGTGTACTCCTTGAGCATATCTTCCACATCGAACATACCGTAAATCGGCGCATCCAGGCGGCCTTCTACCTCGCCGGTGACATACTCTACCGGTCGTAGATCTTTGTGATAGATGACCGGATCCTGTTTGCCTTTGACAAACCGGCCCAGTTCAGCCAATGGGATCGTCGTACCCATCGGGGTACTTATGGGAATGTCATAGAGGCTACCGATCTGAGCGCGGATATTCAGAGGAACCTGTAGAACGATATAGGTGGGTTCTAGCACATGACCGCGCTTGATATCACCGATCTTAGCCCCACCCATAGCGAGACCCAGATTACGGTTGATGGCGTCAACAGAGACTCCACGCCGTACCGCTTTTTCGGTATCCACTTCAAAGCGCCAGATCTCATAGGGATCTTCGATATAGGTGTCAACATCAACGATGTTGGGCGCATCTTTAAAGAACTGCTCCATCTTTTTTGCGACTTCACGTCGAATTCCAGCATCCGGACCGGTCACTTCAGCAACGACGGATTGGAGAACGGGAGGTCCTGGGGGCATCTCCACGATCTGGACACGTCCTCCCACCTTTTCTGCCAATGGAGTTAAAAGTGCTCGAGCCAGAACCGCCAGATCATTACTGGTGCGTTCGCGATCGTTCTTATGGAGGAGTTGCACCTGAATATCCGCCATCCACGGTTCGCGGCGCAGATAATAGTGACGCACCATTCCGTTGAAGTTATAGGGTGAGGCAGTACCGATATAGGTCTGAAGGGCGGTGATCTCGGGGATCTCCTCACGCAGCTTCTCAGTCATGCGTTGGGCCAGATTGGCCGTTTTAGGCAGAGCGGTTCCCTCAGGCATATTGATGACGACGTTGAACTCCGGCTTGTTGTCCAGAGGGAGAATCTTCACTGTTACGTCAGTGGTATAGAAGAGAAGCATCGACAGGAAGAAGAGTCCTACCAAACCAAACAAGAAGCCATAACCAAGCACTTTGCTGTCGAGCATCTGAGGAATGAGCCAGCGATAGAACTTCTCCATCTTTTCAACGGAGCGATGTTCACGCTCGGAGTATTTATGCAGAGCATCCATACTGGGCTGGATCAACTGGGCCAGCCAGGGGGTAAAGATAAAGGCGGCAAAGAGTGAGAAGAGCATGGCCACCGAGCCCAACGCGGGGATCGGCTCCATGTAGGGTCCCATCATGCCACTGACGAAGCCCATGGGCAGAAGGGCAGCAATCACAGTGAAGGTGGCGAGGATGGTTGGATTGCCCACTTCGCGGACAGCGTCAACGGAGACATCCTCACAACAGTCGTGCTCCATGAGCCAACGGCGATAGATGTTTTCAACGACAACAATGGCGTCATCGACCAGAATACCGATGGAGAAGATCAGAGCAAAGAGGCTCACACGATCAATGGTATACCCCATGATACCAGCAGCAAAGACGGTCATCAGAATCACAACGGGGATCACCACCAGTGTGACGACAGATGGTCGGAAACCGAGTGAGTACCAAACAAGAAGCGTCACCGCGAGCGTTGCGATCATTAGCTTGAAGAGCAGCTCGTTGACCTTTTCGTTGGCAGTCTCACCGTAGTTGCGGGTAACGGCAACGTGGACGTTGGAGGGAATCAGTGGTCCCTTCAGCTCCTCGACTTTGGCCAGAATCTGATCGGCAACGGTGACACCATTGGAGCCTTTCTTCTTAGCGAGGGCCAGTGTCACGGCTGGGGCGCCGTCAGCAGGAGGTGTGCCGAGGGAATAGGCTTGGCCCGAGTAGTAGAGGGCCATCTGCCGTGTCTCTTCCGGCATGGCGCTGACGTAGGCCACGTCACCCACATAGACTGGTGTGTTGTTGTGCATTCCAACAACGAGCCGGCTGATCTCATTGGCATTTTTTAAGAAAGCGCCGGTGTAGACACGGTAGGCGGTATCTCCGGATTCCAAGCCGCCTATCCCTTTTTCACTGTTGGCGGTTTTGATGGTTCCGGCGATCTGGTCGAGGCTGATTCCATAGCCTGAAAGGCGTTCAGGGAGCACCTCCACCCGGATCTGCTCCGAGCGGCCACCGACAATGAATCCCTGGTTGGTATCTTTAACTTCTTTTAGCCGCTGCTGGACATCTAATCCTAACGCTCGGAGTGTTGCATCATCGACATCATTGGACCAGAGTGTAAGCGTCACCACTGGGACATCATCCACCGCTTTGGGTTTGATCAACGGTTTTTCAACCCCAGGTGGGACTTTGTCCATGTTGGAGTGGATGCGGTCGTAGAGCTTAACCAGCGACTCCTCCATATCCTCGCCAACCACAAACTGGACCGTGATCATCGCCATACCGCGCATGGAGGCGGAGTAGACGTGCTTCACCCCGTGGATCTCACTCATGATCCGTTCAAGGGGGTCGGCTACAAGAGTGGCGACTTGCTCAGATGAGGCGCCGGGGTAGCGGACGAAGATGTCTACCATGGGCACGGAGATCTGAGGGTCTTCCTGGCGTGGTGTGAAGACCAGACCCATCATTCCAAGAACCAGGCAGGCCACCAGAAAGAGCGGTGACAGGGGCGAGTGAATGAAGGCTCTGGCCATTATTCCCGCAATGCCGAGATTCTTGTCGTAGACGGATTGTTTGTCGTGAATGGTGCTCATGGTCCGGTACCGCGTTTTCTTGGTGACAGGGGTTTGGACAGTGGCCAATCGAGAATCTGTGAGGAAACCAACACGTGGTGACGAAACAGAGTAAGCATTGACATGTCACGCCCGTCCAGAGAGTAACAGCGTCGTCGTGACTTCAGTATATCGAGCGATTTCCAGGATGCTGCTTCATCTCAAAGAGAGTTGGATCAAAGGGACGCCTTTGATCAACAGCATCTTGGAAATAGAGCGCGATTATTGCGATTTCTTCCAACCTTTGCGCATGGCAGTGGTGGGATGCTTGACGATGCGCTCACCAGCCGTCAGGCCGGAAAGAACGCTCACCATATCGCTTCCAGGCAAGACACCACCGAGGCGTACGATACGAAGAACGGGTTCATTGTTACCGTTGACGAGCATCACATTGGGGAGACTTCCTCTCCAGATCACCGCAGAACGGGGGATTATGGGAGACTCGTTCTTCTGAGGTGAGGCGACATCAGGAATCGTTACTTCAGCATAGATACCAGGTCCTCCGGGTGCGTCTTCCGGAAGGTCGAGTTTGACGGTGATGGTGTGTCGTTGCGGATCAGCCATGGGGAAGATCTGTGCAACACGTGTGTTGACGATCACATCGCTGACATCGACTTTCGCCGGGATGGTCATATCTTTCTGGATGCCGCGCATCAGACGTGCAGGCACATCGACCTGGATCTGAAGATGGCGGGTGTCGGCATACGCCAGGAGAGGCATGCCGGGTTGTACCGTATCCCCCTTTTCAATAAATTTGCGGACAATGACTCCATCGAACGGCGCGATGGTTTTGGTGTCACGCAACTTGGCGTTCAGCTCTTGGATACCGGCCTGGGCCTGCATCAGTGAGAAGCGCGCCTGATCGATATTGGTGCCGGAGTTGTAGATGGAGGCGCGTCGAGCAAGTTCCGGGCTGGTGTAACCCATCATCTCAGAGAAGGGATTGGTGAACATCTCATCCACCATGCGACCGACGCCCATACCTGTTTGGCGGGAGAAGTCAGGGCCTGCGATCACTTCGCGGGTGTATTGGACACGGGCGTTGCGGAAGCCAGCCTGGGCTTTGGCAAGCTGTGCCTGGGCGGAGCGCCATTTTGCCAGAAGGTCGTTGTTTGTCAGGGCGACGAGAAGGGAGCCCTCCTCAAACCAGTCTCCCTCGATACCTGCAAGAAACTGAATCCGGCCCGGCATCTGAGAGGAGAGTGATACCTCTTTATAGGGTACAATCGTTCCGCCAAGTGTTGTATAGGCGGAGATGCTGCCACTCGCAACGGTGACGATGTTGTCTGGGTTGACTTTGGTCGCTTTACTTACAGATGCCCCGGAAGCGGGGGATGTGGTGGGCCACATCAGCCATCCCAGCGTCATGGCGACCGGCAGAGCCGTGAGAAGTAACTTTTTCCTGAACATGGAACGCCGTCCCTTCGCGGTTGTGCTCGAATCCGTTACGCACTCGCTCCAACAGCTGGTTCTTAATGAGACGCTGTTGGGATGTGAGGCGTTGTCATTCAGTTGGGTCCGTGGAATTCAATATGCCTGATCATGATACTCCAAGCAGATTGTATTAAGAATCGGACCTTTAACAACTCATCCCCGGGATCAGCTTGATAATCTCGCTGAAGATGCCGAGGTAACCTGCTCAATTCAAAAAAAAGCGCAAAAAGAGAATGACTGAAAGTACTCCCCCGTGCGTCAAATAAAGTCACAACAGGGGAGTATAATGTCGCAATTAAGATCAGATACGACCCATGACGGTGAAGCTCTTGA
>JADGBX010000142.1 GCA_015231265.1 Magnetococcales bacterium
GGGAGTTAGCTACGGGGCGAATTCTGGCCATGAAACGGGCTTCCATCGTCGAAAAACGCCATGTATATGAGTCGGAGGTGAAAAAACTCGGTATTCTCCAGGGGGGGCCGCACATTCTGCCGCTGTATGATCAGGGGTTCGATGATGATGATAACCGGTTGATATTGACCGAATATCTGGATGGTGGCACCTTGAAACAGGCGATTCTGGCCCGAGGTTGTCTGAGTGAACGGGAGGCCCTGGCCCTATTAGGTCAGATGATCAAAGCGGTGGCCCATGCCCATGCCTGCGATCCACCCATTCTGCATCGGTGCTGATGCCTTGTCGCAAGTGACGGGCAAAACCTTCACAGTTGAAGCGTTGGACGCCGGCAAAGGCTTTCTGTTGACGCCGACCTCTGCCGCACAGGGTGCCAAAGGGGCTGCTGTTGCCAACACCATCGTCCTCGACAAGACCACGGCCATCGAAGGATTGCCGACGGCGAAAGCCGCTGCCAACGGCGGCATGGCCGCACAGGGTGCGACTGCCGGAACCGCCGCCAAAGGGGCAGCTGCTCCAGCCGCAGCAACCATGACCCCCCCGCCTCTGGTCGAGATTGAAGGTGCCGGCAAGGTGATCGGTGCCGGTGGCAAAACAACGGGTACTCTCACGACGATCGAAGCCAACGGTGTGTTGCAGCAGGGGGCTGCCGGACCGGAAGTGCTTCTCCAAACCGGTGAGGCCAAACTGGCGCTGCCCGCCAAGGCCAAAGCCGCTGCTGCAACACAAGGAGCGACCATGAAAGGAGCCGCCATGAAAGGAACCGCAATCAAAGGGGCTACCGCTGCCAAAGGTGCCGGTACTGCCAAAGGGATGGCCGCTGCCGGAGCCGGTGCTGCCGCTGAAGAGACCGTCGTTCAAGTCGCCACAGCCGGCGCCGCCGCACCAGCAGCCTCAGCGGGTGCCACTGCTGGCGCCAGCGCTGCCGGAGGAACCATCTGGAACGCCGGTGGGTTCAAACTCGGCCTTGGCCTGGGACTCGGTGCCTGGGGCCCCGTCGTTCTCGTCGGAACACTGGCTGCTGCCGGATTCGGCGTCTACACCTATATGAAACGCAGCCGCAACAACGGCCTCGAAGAGGTGATCAGCTAATCACCCAGCCGGTCACCTGACCGATACCGTGTCAACGTCACACGAACATTCGAGCGTTGACACGGTGAGATTCATCACGATTGCTTGCTCTAAATTGGTACACTAGGGGAGTTGTCCCATATGAAGTTCGCTTCTGAAACCAAAGTCAGACTCAACAAAGAAACTGGCTTCAAAAGCAAGTTCATGGCCATGATCTGCTATATGGGCATTCTCTGCATTGTCCCATTGGTGCTCAACAAAAACGATGAGTACGTCTACTTCCACAACCGCCAGGGTTTGGTGCTCTGGATCTGGTGGATTTTCGCCATCTACGGACTCTACGTTCCTGGGGTCGGCGACATGTTCTTCACGTTTTCCGCTATTGTGATCATACTCATGTCGTCCATCGGCATTCTCTCTGTCGTGATGTCCCGAGCGTGGCGGCTGCCGCTGGTTGGAACACTGGCAACCAAGTTGTGATCTGCAAAGCGTTTTGTTGACACGGACCGCAGTTGGGGGTTCATCGCTGTTGCGTCCGATATAATTCATCAGCATCCATGCATTTGGATAACCATACGAGGATGATACACCATGCCTATTCGTGAATTTGCCACCCAACTGCAAGCCGGTGAAACCGTCTCCGTCACGGGACCCGGACTCCTTGAATTCACCGCCCCCAAAGCGACCGCAGCGGCCAAAGCCGCCGGTGCAGCCGGAGCCGCCGGTGCTGCTGGTGGACAGGCCGCCGCCATGGGTGGTCAAGCCGCTGCAGCTACGCAGGTGGTTGCCACCGGCACAGCCCAGAGCGTGCCTGCTTCTCTGCTCTCCGGCAAAGTGATGGGATTCAGCCTCGCCTCCGTCAATCCCTGGGTTCTGATCGGTATCGGTGCTGTGGGTGGCTACTACTACTTCAAGAAGAAACGCTTCAGCTTCTTCTAGAGCACACAGTCTAAGACGTGAAACCGTCAGGTAGGTTCTCGCCTGCCTGACGGTTCTTTGTGAAAAGCCTTCTACGATCAGAAGTGCATGGTGCATCGTTTGTTTTGTGTACCAAACGCCTGTCGGAACACGAAGTGATTTCGGCGTTGCGTGGATTTGGCCTTGTAGAGTGGCCGTCTATTTGGGGGAGATGCGGTATGACACAGGAAGAGCCATCCAGTGACACGGAAACCATCGCTCACGAACAGAACGGTCTTGTCCCCGTTGTGGAAGAGAGCGCTGTAACCACCCCTGAGACGGATGGGGTATCGGCTGTTGCAACGGCTTCTGAAGCCGTTGTGGAGCATACCATCGAAACAGCGACAGAAGCTGTGGAAGTTGCCCTGGATGAAACCACTGTTGACGAGACACCCGTGGCCCAGGATCTGCTGATCGAAGTCCCCATCGAAACCTTTGGCAGCGGACTGTTCCGCCTTCTTGGGGATGGTGTGGAAGCGACGGTCAACGGCAGTAAATCACTCAACACCATGGTCACCGGTCTCGTCGGCCGTTTCAAATCCCGTAAAACCACCGAAGAACCGTCCGCATAACAGCCCGCTACAACACAGCACATGTGAACAACACCGTTTGCTCACACCCCCTCCCTCCTCCTATGGAATGCCTCTGCTGCTGTGGAACGTGCGACATAATCCCACCGTCATGCGGCGTCAATTATCGGACATTCTGTCAAATAATTATCCTCACACACCTCGTCATACACCCTGCACTCTCCGCCTTCGACCAGCTTTCTTCACTCCACCCTAATTCATAACATATTGATTTTATAAATAATATTAAGAAATTTAACATATTGGCCCGAAGGTTGCTTTATCTCCGGTTAAGTCACAATGTCACACGTCACGCCACATACTGGAGAATATACAATGTCTGAATCATCATTGGATAACGACGCAGAATTATTACTGGACTCGGTCGTGCAGCACGAGCCGATGGATCTTGAAGATTTCGATCTTGAAGAAGACGAACACAGTTCCATTCTGGAGTCCGGTGTCATTCTTACAGACGACCCCGTTCTGAACAGCACCGAGTTTTCCGACGTCTCTTCGGACCCGGACGCCATGACCGAGTTTGAGATGGCGGCCATGGAGTCCACCGAGAGCATCACGGCCCCTGAACTCACGGTTGTCGAAGATGGACCGGAAGCAGACACCGCGTTCAACGTCGAAACCAGTGATGAAACGCGACTGCTTGAAGATGCTTCAGAGCCGGAAATGACCACCGCCTCCGAAACCACCACCGAAGCGCCTGACACTAAGATTGAAGTCGAAGTCGAGGAGAACTGGTTCTTCAAGATGGTCCACGACTTCTTTACAGAAGAGGATGAAACCGAAATGAGTGCTGAAGCGTGCCGCGATCGCGGTATTGAACTGGCTAAAGTGGGACGTTATCATCGCGCCGCTCACATGCTTGAGCGCTCCCTTTACTTGGGTGATGATGATCTCACCGGCGGCCTCTGGTTGGGTCAGATTCATATCAGTGAAGGGAATCTTGAGCGTGCCATCGCCGTCCTGACCGAACTGCAAGGTGAGCATGCCAACGATCCCGGCGTCTGCACCCTGTTGGGGAAAGCTCTGCTCTTCAGCAGCCGCTATAGCGATGCCATTGAGGTGATGCAGCCCATCGCTACCGCCAATCCTGATCGATTCAATCTGCACTTCTTCCTGGGTCTCGCCTACGCCAAGATGGAGAACTACGGCAAAGCGGTTGACGCCTGGGTAGTGGCGGCCAAACTGCGCCCGGATCATGCTGAAACCCGTGAATTTCTTGATCGGGCTCTGGGAGCACTGGCCAAGGCTTGACGTTGTGACGACGTCGGTGGTGGGGGGAGAGAAGCACGTCTCCCCCACTCACCCTCTCACGTCGTTTGCGTCAGCTATCAGAATGCAGAAGTAGTCAGCGGGGTTCGCGACCACACGGTCCGAGCCCCGTTTTTGCGTTCTATGATGGTCATGAAGATGCACGGAGTTGCGGGTATAAGAACGAATAGGGATATAGAGGACTGGATGGAGAGAAGAAGAACAAAACCGGACCGATAGGGCTGGAACTCAGAGGGGGGAAGACCATGCCTATCGGTCCGGTGGTGGAGAAGTAGGTCTGGCGACCGTGTTCCACCAAGCCAGGAAAATCGCACAGTGAAAAATGTCACTGTGTGAAAAAACTATAGCAAGGGAGTCGGTGAACAGGAAGCAAAAAAAGCGAAGATCAGCCATTAATATGACATCAATTCAACGCTATTCATACCGTTGACAGAATGCAACATCTGTCAGCATGACAGAGGGCTCTGATTACATTGACGATTACAGCGTGTCGTTGAAACACAGGCACACCTTGTACGTCTATTGACTACACACAGAGACAGCACGCTACTGTATCATGCGCAGCGCACTGTACATACGGATCCGCCATAAACAGGAAGTCGGACCGTAACAGCACGCACCGATGCGTCTCTTCTGCATGCGCAATACCACACGGAGAACACTACGAAATGGATATTTCTGAAACAAGAAGGGGGGAGATTCTAGGGCGTGTCCTCAATGAGAACACAATCGCGTTTGTGCCTGAAAATGCAGCAGGCAAGGCGTGAGGAGCGCGGTTTGGCACGGCCAAATGAGCGACAAACAACGCAGCATGATCTATTTTCAGGCCAAACCCGAAGGGCTGGCGGTACGCCAGCTCGGTTTTGGGCTAATTGAGGACACGCCCTAGTACAAAAAGAGAACTCGAGCCGAGGGGGGATTCTGGATTAAGGTAGGGTCGACCGGGAATGGGGCTCAGAGGGGGGGGAGGCCTTCCCGAATCGACCCACCAGCACTCCACGAAACAGAGTTTCGTGAAATGCATCCTGCATAGTCATTGATTCCAGACTATCTATCAATCATCCAACATGGACAGTTATACACGGAAAGAGACCGACTTACAAAGAACTTTCAAATGCGATCTGAGTTTTTCATTTTTTATGAAATTTCAACATTTTGAAGAATTCGACTCTCTCCATATTTCTCACGTTTACGTCTCCATCCCATACTGAAGTGTAGAGAAATTCGAGCTGAAAGATTATGCTGATCAGGTGCTAGGACGTGTGATTTCAGCATCACCGTTCACGACACCCCGACCTTAAGTGCCACGCGTATTTGCTGTGTCATTCAAATGTTACTGGAGAGAATCATGTCACACACCATCCTATTGGTGGATGACCAGGAGATGACGGCACAGGTGTTGAAACGGCGTTTGAGCGACCTGGATGATCTGGAGCTGCATGCTGTCCGGAATCCTCTCCATGCGATCCAGCAAGCACATAACTTGAACCCCTCCGTGATCCTGCTGGATCTAATCATGCCGGAATTGAACGGCTTTGAACTGCTGCAACAGTTCCGTGCCGATCACGCCTTCACCCACATTCCCATCGTTGTTCTCTCCGTTGATGATCACCCCGAGAACAAAGCGCGCGCCTTCTCCCTGGGCGCGGATGACTATTTGGTCAAACTGCCCTCCCGTGAAGAGCTTGTCGCCCGTCTCCGCTACCATGCGCGCGGCTACGCCACACATCATCAACTGCTGCAGAGTGAAATCAGAAACCGTGCCATCCTCGAAACAGCCCTGGACGGCGTGGTCATACTCGACGGCCATGGTGCAATCCTGGATGCCAACCCCTCCTCCGAACAGCTCTTCGGTCTCAGTCGCAGACGCATGCTCGGCAAAATCTTCGCGACGTTGGCGTTGGATGCCTCCTCGCAAACCGATTTCAATGCAGCCGTCACCACCATGCTCGGTGACTGTTCCGATCATATGCTGAATCGCCGTTTCAACGCCAAAGGTGTACATGCCCAGGGACGGATATTCGATGTGGAGTTGGGAATAACGGCAACCCGCATCGGAGCAACCCCCCTCTTCTCCGTGTTTGCCCGTGATATTACGCAACGTCTGAAAACCCAAGCCTCTCTCAAACAGGCACTTGAAGCTGCCGAAGCGGCTAATCAGGCCAAAAGCACCTTTCTCGCCACCATGAGTCACGAAATCCGCACTCCGATGAACGCCATTCTCGGTATGGCCCAGCTTCTGGAAGAGAGTTCCTTAAGCAGTGAGCAGGCGCGCTTCGTCCGCATTTTTCAGACAGCGGGTTCAAACCTGTTACAGTTGATCAATGATATCCTTGATCTCTCGAAGATCGAGGCAGGACAGATGCATCTGAAACCCGCTCCCTTCTCCTTGACCTCCCTGCTGGACAGCATCGTCGAAACCTTGGAGATCCAGGCCACACCCAAGGAGGTTAAACTCTACTGGGGTGCACACATCCCTCTGGAAGCGGCCTATCTGGGAGATGAAGCGAGGATTCGGCAGGTTCTGATCAATCTGGTTGGTAACGCGCTCAAATTCACCGATGAAGGCGAAGTGGAGATCCGCATCGACCGTGAGACTCCGGCAGCAACAACCCCGACCCCCCATACCGATTCACCCTCAATGATGGTACTGGAAGTACGGGACAGCGGCGTTGGCATTCCACGTGAGAAACAGCAGGAGATTTTCGCCGCCTTCAATCAAGAGGAGGCGGGCCAGACGCGAGGCGGCACAGGTCTGGGCCTGACGATTTCACAACGCTTGGTGAAAGCGATGGGAGGTGAGATCACCTTGGAGAGTACGGTAGGTGTCGGTAGCACATTTCGCGTCACGGTTCCGCTCCAGGTTGCCCATTCCGATGCAACACCTCACACGGAGCTGCAACACCCTGCCCTCTCTACCCCTGTCGCAACGCATGATACTGAAGAGAGCACCCATTCGCAGCGCTCACTGTTACTGGTGGATGACAGCGCCGATAACCGGCTGTTGGTGACAGCGTTTCTCAAAAGGCAGCCCTACCAACTGGACTCCGCGGAAAATGGCCAAGAGGCGTTGGAACTGCTCACCGGTGGCAACCACTACGATCTGGTTCTGATGGATATTCAGATGCCCGTCATGGATGGGTTGGAGTGTACACGACGGTTTCGCGCCTGGGAGCTGGAACAGAACATCACTTCCCCCACACCGATCATCGCCCTGACCGCCTTTGCCATGCAGGAGGATGCCGCCAGAACCATGGAGGCGGGCTGTACACTGCACATGGCCAAACCGATTCAGAAAACGACTCTCCTGGAAACCATTGTCCGGCTGCTGGAACAGCGAGACGGTTCTTCCCTCACATGAGACAAGACCTGTCGGATGTATAGCTGTTCCAACTCAAATCTGTACACTGGCGATCTTCTTTTCTCAACGAGATCTGGGGTGTTCATGTCTGGAGAGGTAGAGTACGGAGATGGCACCGCATGTCGGGCATCATACAGAAGTGAGTAATCGGCACCGGACCTAAAAAAGCACACATACACCGTCGCCAAAAGAAAACACCGTGAGGCGCTGCCTCACACTCCGCCAGGAGACCCGCCTCCTTGTATTAACGAAGCATGCTAATAATGAGCACTGATTGAGCATGGCAGATCGCCGTCTCCTGGGGTCATTATAAACCCGTGGTCCAGCCCTGGTCGCCATGCTTTCTTTTCATTAGCCCGAACAGTTGCCAGGGCACGAGCCCGTATCCGCAAGGCAGGGAGTTGAAAATGCAATCAGAACTTCAAAAACCGATTTATATCGGCGCCGATATCAGCAAAGATCGTATTGACCTTTTTGCCCGGCCCTCTGGTCAAACCGCCTCTTTTTCTCGCGATGAAGAAGGACTTTC
>JADGBX010000143.1 GCA_015231265.1 Magnetococcales bacterium
GTCGATCGATCGTTTGAGAATGGCTTTCAGCTCTCCATCACGGGTTTTAACAGCCGTCGGGATACTCATCGCAAGCTCAACGAACTTGTGATCCAAGAAGGGCACTCGACCTTCAAGACTCACCCCCATGCTCATTTTATCCACCCGCATCAGCAACAGTTCCGGCAAACGGAGGTTGAGGTCCGAATAACTCATCCAACTCAACGTGTCGGGCTGCCAAGACTTTTCGAGAAAGCGTCGGCGAATGGGGATCATGCTCTCCCAAGAGGTGTAATGGGCAAACCGTTTTCGCATCGTGGGAGAGAGAATCGTCTGCTTCTGCTTTTCGGTAAATGCGTCATTGCTGCTCCAAAAGATGGGCTGATCATGCATTGAGCGACGCATATGCTCGTATGGATGGCTGCGCACCTTGCCAAGAGTGGTCAGCCCGGATACGACAAGATGTTGCAGAAAACGGGGGATACGATCCAAACGCCGTTGCTGCGCCATGTTGTCCTTCCAGCCCTGATATCCCCAAAACAGTTCATCGGCCCCCTCCCCGACCTGGCAGACGATCGTGCCGTTATCCCGAGCCAATTTGGAAACATAATAGACCGGCATGCAGACCGGATCGGCGATGGGCTCATCCTGCAGATGCACCATCGTCGGCAGAAAATCGAGCAGGTCATCCAACACCAATCGATGCTCATGGTAGTTGGCACCCACCCGGTCCGCCATCATCTTGGCAAAGTGGAGTTCATTCTGATAGGAGTCGTAGGTCTGTTCGTAGCCGATGGAGAAGGTATTGATCGACTCCGGGGACTCCCCCCTGGAAAAGAGCGCTGCATTGACACTGGAATCGATACCCCCCGACAGAAATACGCCGACAGGCACGTCACTCACCTTGCGCAAGGCGACCGACTCCTCAAGCTCGGCCAGCAGACGTTCGGCAATCTCGTCATCGGAAAGAGCGGTCATCGGATCCGTATGATCCCACACCTCCCAATAACGGTTTTCCGTAATACGCCCGTCCTGGTCGATGCGCAACCAGCACCCGGCCGGAATCTTCTTGATACCGTCGAACAGAGTGTGCGGCGCGGGAGTGGTGATGAATGAGAGGTAGTCGTAGAACGAGCGTTCGTTCACCGCCCTCTTCTGTTGAGGATCCGCCAGCAGCGCCTTGATCTCGGACGCAAAGGTCAGGCGCCCGTTGAGTCGACTGTAATAGAGCGGCTTGATTCCGATACGATCCCGAACCAGCCACAACTGTCGCTCACGGTTGTCCCAAAGAGCAAACGCAAACATACCCCGAAACTTATGCAGACAGTCGATTCCCCACGCGTGAAACGCATGCAGGATCACTTCGGTATCCGAGTGATTGCTCTGCCACGGCCTCTCCGGGTAGAGCTGTTTCAATTCCGCTCGAATCTCCGCATGGTTGTATATTTCACCATTGAACGAAAGACGGAACCGGCCATCATGGCTCGCCATGGGCTGGGCTGCTGCCTCGGAGAGATCGATGATGGCCAATCGGCGATGTCCAAGACCGATGCGACCGTTATCGGAAATCCAGATACCCGCCCCATCCGGGCCACGATGCATCATGGTATCCCGCATCGTTTCCAAATAGGGTGGCGTAACCCGGAAGTCACTGTTCGAGAAGACTAAAGCACCGACAACACCACACATGCTATTTTCTCGCTACACAGGTTACGTACCATCCCATCCGATCGGCGAGTCTTTCAACCATCCCGGCTGAAATCAAGAACGGAGGGACCGGAAGAAAATGTGAGACATCCAGATGACGAACAGCCACGTCGTGGTCACGAAAGCGGCCCAACAACGTGCGTAGAGAACTCTCCGAATAGAGCTTGACGTAGGGCTTGATCTTTTTCCCATCCGCTCCGGTCTCGATGGTGGCGAGCAGTCCATCATAGCCGATACTGAACAGCTTTCTCTTCAGCAGTCCACGAAAGATAAGCAGTTGAAACAGGTGGTAGGCACTCCACTTGTAATAGAGTCCGAGCATCAGCGTGCCGTCCTTCTTCAGAACACGGTGGATCTCCTTCACCACGTCGTCAACATCGGGAATATGGTGGAGAACGCCAAACGAGTAGACCGCATCGAAAGAGTCGTCCGGATAGTTGAGTTGCACGCCATCCTGCTTGGAGATCGTCAGAGAAAGCCCCCTTGACCGGAAGTTTTCTCGGGCCAATTCGATATGTTTATCCGTTATATCGACAGCATGGCACTCGGCACCGCCCTTGGCGAATTGGATGGAGTCCGTCCCGATCCCCTGGCCGATCTCCAATACACGCTTACCCGCGAAGGCATCGAAGTGAAAGATATCGTTCATCCAAGGCTGAAACTGATACCGCTGAGACTCAATCTCTTCGAAGTGTTGCCGTGAGTACTGCTCACTGGGAGGCGGCACATCGCCACAGGGATTTTCGCTCCACTGTCTTTGAGCATTCAGTCGAGCCTTCCGTGTTGAATCCTTGCTGTTCATGTCACCCTCAAGCTGCATACTCTATTCAAAGAAATCCCGACAACCCCCTGAAAACACTCCGACATGATCCGGGAAATCCGCCTCCGGGCATCACCTCCCATGAGATCCGCACGAGAAGACGACCTCTGTTCGTGACCCGACGGCAATCATGTAACTGATTGGATTACTACAAAAAGAGAACGCCCTAGCATAGCAGAGCTGACGTTCGTCGCAAAACTATTACCATTCCCGTACTTCACCTCGGGACGCGACGATCAGCTCAGTCCCACCATCGCCTCTCTGGCCTCGGGAAGGCTGGACACCACGTGCAGTTCGTTGTTTGTATCCAACGTTTCCAGAATGGATTGATGGTCGGAAAGGTGGGTAAAGACAACCATTTTCAAGGAGGCGTTATCGCGCCGACGCTGCTCCTGAAGGATGAACTCTGCTGCGCCATGGTCGAGAAAGGAGACGTGACGCAGGTTGAGAATAAGATGTCGATCGGCAACGGCGTGGAGGCGTTCGGAAAGAGAGTCTACGGACGCGAAGAACAGATTGCCGTACAGCTCCAGTGAGACCACCGGGCCCATGCGTACCCTTTTGGCGTCCAATCGAGCCGCTCCCAACAGAAAAGGGACGAGTGAGAGAACCGCCGCCATGATGACGCCTGATGATAAACCGAGAAAGATAATGGTCAGGAAGGTGGCCAAGAACAGAATGAACTCCCGAGGGATCAGCCACAGGGAGCGGATCTTTGCGGGCTTGATCATGGAGAGACCGACGATGAACAGAACACCGGCCATCACTGCCATGGGAATATGCGCCAGAAGATCACCCAGATTCCAAGCCAAGACCAGAACCACGACAGAGGAGACGATGCCGGGGAGAGGCGTGCGGCCTTTAAGATCGTGGTTGCTGGCGGTACGGTTGAAGCTGCCCGAACCGGCAAAACCGGAGAAATAGGCCGAAAGTAGATTGGCAACCCCTTGGGCAAAGGTCTCCTTGTGAAAATCGACCCGGTCACGACCGCTGAGATTGATCTCCTTGGCGATCACCATGGTCTGAGCCAGACCGATTATGGCGATGGTCGTCGCTGCCGGCAGCATCTCATAGGCCATCATGAGGGTGTCCCACTCCCAGGTCGGCCGGGAGAAGGGCAAGGGGGAGAAGGGCAGACGGCCGATGAGATCCACTTCGGTGATCACCTGCGGTGTGACGAAATGGATGATCGCACTTGCCAGGGATCCTATCACCAGTGCTGCAAGCAGGAAGTATGAAGCGCCACGGATGCGAAACCACCATCCGCAGATAACGGTAATCATGCCGATGGCAAAGGCGTGGGCGTTGACCAGGTGACCCCAGTCGTTCGCCAGTGTCTGAAACGTCTGAAAAAAGAATGGAGCATCCAGTGCCACCGCGCCGGTCAGCCCCTCCAGAGAGGAGAAGATGATCTGGGCGCCCACCGCCGTCGTGATGCCGAGAATCACCGTCGGGCTGAAATATTGAAACAGTCGCCCTCCCCGCAGCAACCAGATGAGCAGTTGAATCACACCCACCTCGAACGACAGGATCAGAACAGCGTCGATATAGAGAGGGCTGCCTCGCCCCGCAAATCGAATCACCGTCTCACCGATCAGGATCGCCACGGCGGTATTGGGACCGCCGATAATGCTGGAGCGCCCCAAAAGACAGGCGAAGAGTGTGACATAGATCGCGCTGTAGATGCCGTATTCCGGGGGGAGTCCGGCGAGATAGGCGAAGGTGATCGCCTGTGGAATGACGAGAACTGCCCCGATGACGCCGGAGAAGAGCTCATGGCGCCACACCAGATCGCGATTCAACCAACGGAAATCAGGGACCATCTCCCGGAGGAGTGTTCCCCTATTCAACCAGTGAAACCGCATCAGGAGCCGGGACAAAGAGACGGACGAGAGTTTCCACCAGTTGTGCAAACGCGCTCTCCCTCGGGTCGGTGGGGCGATATTGAATTTTCAGAAAGGCAGCGACATCCAAGACCTCCTGGTGGCTGAGAGATCGCTCCCCACCCGGCGGCATGTTGGCCCAGATAAAACCGGCGGCTTTATCAATACGGTTCATTCCAGCCCCCCGGTTATAGCTGTAGGGGCCCCAGAGCGGTGGTGCCGCCTCCGTGCCGTCGCCGTTCTCCCCATGACAGGCGGCGCACTGCTCCTGATAGACGGAGCGCCCTTTGGCAGGATTTGGGTCAAAACCGGTGGAGGGAAGTGTCGGAACGCCGCGTCCTTCCGGTGCTCGGCCAATGGTTTGTCCGTAGGAAAGAGAGTGTATATAGGCGGCCACAGCCAGAACTTCAGGCGCATTTTCCGGGGGCATGATACCATTCTGACTGTAGACGAAACACTCGCGGATACGTAGCCCGATCCCATTACGCCTACCATTCTTGCTGCGCCATTTGGGATACATGCCGGCGATGGTGAGGGGAATGGCATCTGCCCGTGTGCCGGCGTCCAGGTGGCAATTGGTGCAGCGCAGACGGTTGCCCGTGTAGCGCGCGGCATAGCGCTCCGTCTGAGTGACGATGCGGTATCCGAGCAGAACGTTACCGTGGAAGTCGTCCAGAAAGGGGCGCGCCGCCAGCTCTTCCATGCTGGGCTGTTTCGGCAAGGCGTTCTGCTCTTCGGCGAACGCGACCGGAATGGCGAGCAGAAGCCACGTCAATGACAGCAGCACTATCCATCTGCCGGATAGTCTGCGTTCAGTGCCGTCTCTCACACACCGTGAATCAGCGTCAGGAGACACGGTGTGTCACATTCCCAGTTCCGCATACTCGGCGATAAGATCCTTCCGAGTCATGCGGGGGTTCAGCTCAATGTGCAGATAGGCGTAGCCCTGGTTCTGCAGTCGGGCCAGCTCGCTGACGGCCGCCGGAACCACCGTGACCAGATCGTAGAATTGGTCCGGTTCGTATCCACGTGCTCGTCCGGCGTTGCGGCAGACGCGAACGTCAACCCCTTGCTCGGAGAGGCTTTTCAGTTGCGGATAGATCTCCGAAAAGACCTCCTGGTTGAGCCGTGAGAAAGCGTGCAGTTCATTGCCGTTGAGAACGACCACGATATGGGAGTTTTTGGGATCTCCGAACGCCTTGAGGGCTTTCAGATGGTTTTTCACCCGCTTCAGCCCTTTCATGGCGTCATCGGGTGTGGCGAAATTGAAGTGGTAGACCGCTTTTTGGGCAGGTGAGCGACTGCCATCGAATCGGGAGGGGTCCGCAGGACCGGCAGTGACGGTGTTTGCTGTCAAGCAGAACAGGATCAGGGCAAAGAAACGGCTTAATCTCATATCGACAACCTGTATTTCTATGAATGAATAGGGCGAGCACTCTTACAAGTAGGCGCTTTCCGTTTCGAACGGCCAGTCACGGAGGCCACCTTCCACGACAGCAACGTTCTCGAATTTACGCTGCTTCATGAGCAGTGCGGCAACGGAGGCCCGCTTGCCTGCAGCACAGATGACCAGATAGTGCTGCGTTGGATCCAGTTCGCTCAGGCGTTCCCGAATCTCCGGCAGGGGGATCAGTTGAGCCGAGGGGATGAAGTTCTCTTCGTACTCCTCATCGTACCGGACATCCACCAGTTGGTGACCGTTCTGCAACAGGGTGTTGGCGGTGACGGGGTCAACGGAGCGAATCAACGGTGTTGCAACCAGCTCTTCAAAGTCGGTGACGGAGAGCGTCAACAGGGTTGTCGGCATTGTCGTGCGCACCGTGGCATTACGCGTACCCTGGAGGATCAGAGCCTCTTCACCAAAGGTATCACCACCGTTCAGCACTGCGACCAGTTTCTGTTCGTCGTCGTAGAGCCCCTGACGCCACACCTCGGCCCGTCCATGCAGAATCAGAAAGAAGCTGTCTCCCCGTGCTCCCTGAACGACGATATCCTCCCCGGACGCCTTTTCGACTCGGCTCATGCGTTTGAGCGCTTCAAAGACGGCTTCAAGAGGGAGGGAGCGAAAGGTTTTGCTCTCTCGGATACTCTTAAGACTGGCCTCTTCATCAGCGTTGCGAAAGAGTCCCGCGTCACGGGCCAGATGGTCCCAAGCGACCAGTTCGTACATCGCATCGCTGGAGACGTGGCACACTGTGCTCTCTTCATGGGCAGTGATGCCCATAGGGGCGCCGTTTGCAGGAAGGAAGAACATCTTTCCCTTCTGTTCTTCAGCGTTCAATCTCTCCGTACGTTGCTCTTTGGTGATGGTGGCCGAGCCGGCAAGCAAATAGAAGTAATCCGGGTTCTCTCCGCCTCGAATCTCCAGACGCTCGTCACCATGAAGCTGAAACGTACGCATGAAGTCCGCCGCTCGGTAGAGCGCGGAAACCGAGAGTTTATTGAAGGGTTGGTAATGGCGCTGCAACAGCGTGAGAAAAACATCTCTCTTGCGTTTCATCGTGTGTCAATCTCCTAAAAAAGAACACGATCAAGCAATCGGCCGCACAACAATTCACTTAACTCTATACACGACACAATCGAGAGAATTGATGCATCAGCGTCTGATGGAAAATGGGACTGTTCATGGGAGGGGGACGGATGAGAGGGTGCCCATCATGCGGAAAAGGAGAAATAAGGTTGGGCGGCACGAATCCTTCACTCGGAAATATGACTAAAAATGACAATACCGCCGAAATCGATCAACTCTTTTTAATCACTCCAAGCACCCACATCCCCAAACAACAGAAGCCCGACCACCGTAATATCTCATTGGAAACAGGGCTCCCAACACTATCAACCAGCAAAGCGCACCGGCCATCCGCTCTTGGACCTTCAGCCCGCCCCCACAACTCACAAACAAATCCGAGATATCTTAACGGCGCACCCACCTTCTGTAAAGTTAAGATGTGCTGCACTATCAATGCAAAGACTGCAAGATATTTGTAAGTAGTATTGTCGGATATCGCGATCCATCATCCGGTTGAGTCCTCACTCCTCCGAGTGCGAGAACGCCTCATAAAGGGAAATACGACACCCCTTGCCGCAAGTGTGTCGCGCCTGGGGGCGTGGGGAGAGCGCATCGGGGAAGACAACCAACCATAGAGGGGATGCTTCCTCTCTTGAGAGGTAGAGCACGGAGATGGCATCGATTGTCGGGCACCACACAGAAGTGAGCGGTTGGCGTGGCCGTTCAATGTGCGGCCTTTAAACTGTTCGGGTGCAGGGTGCGGGGACCCTGCCGGAGTTTGAGGCAGAGCCTCAAGGTGTTGACGTTTCTTATGACGTGGCCGTGGCCATACTCCCTCCCCCTTTTTTTGGCGGCGGTGGGTG
>JADGBX010000144.1 GCA_015231265.1 Magnetococcales bacterium
GGCCGTCCTGCCATGTTCTCCAGGATGAATTCCCGGGCGAAGGCACCGGTCTGGATCTCGCCCAGAATCCGCTTCATCTCCGCCTTGCTCTCCTCGGTCACCACACGGGGGCCGCGGGTGAGATCACCGTATTCGGCGGTGTTGGAGATGGAGTAGCGCATGTTGGCGATACCGCCTTCATAGATCAGATCGACGATCAGCTTGGTCTCGTGCAGGCACTCGAAGTAGGCCATCTCAGGGGCGTATCCCGCCTCGACCAGAGTCTCGAAACCGGCCTGAATCAGAGCGGTGATACCGCCACAGAGCACCGCCTGCTCGCCGAAGAGGTCAGTCTCGGTCTCTTCGCGGAAGCTGGTCTCGATGATACCCGCACGACCGCCGCCGATACCGGAAGCATACGAGAGCGCCAGATCACGGGCTTTACCGGAGGCGTCCTGATGAATGGCGATCAAGGTGGGCACGCCACCGCCGTTGAGATACTCCGCCCGCACCAGATGTCCGGGACCCTTGGGGGCAGCCAGGAACACATCCACATCCGCCGGAGGATCGATCTGGCCGAAGTGAATGTTGAAACCGTGGGCGAAGATCAACGTCATGCCGCTTTCCAGATTGGGAGCAACCTCTTCGCGGTAGAGCTTGGCCTGATGCTCATCGGGAACCAACACCATCACGGCATCGGCCCATTTGGTCACATCGGCTACCTCCTGGACGGTGAAACCAGCCCCTTCCGCCTTCTGCCAGGAGCCGGAGCCCTTGCGCAGACCGACGCGGACATCCACCCCGGACTCCTTGAGATTCAGGGAGTGGGCGTGACCCTGGGAACCGTAGCCCAACACGGCGACCTTGGTACCTTTGATCAGATCCAGGTTGGCATCCTTATCGTAGAACACTTTCATGCGTTTCACTCTCTCTTGGAAACCCCTACCCCACCGGGAAGAGGCTGGGAACTCTCCGACCTTTCAACAATCGAAACCGCTGATTGGCAGGGTGCGCCCCCAGGTATCGTGTAAATGGTATCATCACGGCGATCAGAGTGTTAGAAAAACGTCTCATCGCAGTCGCCAGCATGGGCGTCGGCCCGTTTCGGCGTGTTTCAACAACGCGTTCGGGGAAGAGTCACCCCTTGGGTTCTTTGCGAATCCCTTTGGAACCACGGGAGATCGCCACCTTACCGGTACGCACCGATTCGGTGATGCCCAGAGGCTCCAGAAGCGCCAGACAGGCGTCCAGCTTACCACTGTCTCCGGTCACCTCGATGGTAAAGGCGTTGGGAGTGGCATCCACCACCCGCGACCGAAAGATATCGGCAATGCGCAGCACCTCGGCGCGCTTATCACCCTGGGCAGCCACTTTGATCAGCATCAACTCCCGCTCAACATGGGGACCGTCGGTCAGGTCCAGCACCCGGATCACCGGGATCAGCTTGTTGAGCTGCTTGTTGATCTGTTCAATGATGTTGTTGTCACCGGTGGTCACCAGGGTGATACGGGAGGTGTCTCCATCCCCGACCGGTGCCACGGTGAGACTTTCGATATTGAAGCCGCGAGCCGAAAAGAGTCCTGCCACACGCGACAGAACGCCGGCTTCGTTCTCCACCAAAACCGAGATAATGTGCTTCATGGCGTTTCCTACAGCAGGATCATTTCGTTGAGAGCAGCTCCGGCGGGAACCATGGGATAGACGTTGGCTTCACGGTCGGTGTGGATATCCACGATCACCGTGCCCTCGGTCTCCATCGCCTGCCGCAGAACCTTCTCCACCTCTTCCGGACGGGTCGCCCGCAGACCTGTGGCCCCGTACGCATCGGCCAACTTGAGAAAGTCGGGAGTCACCGTCATGTCCACTTCGGAGTAGCGGTTGTCGTAGAAGAACTCCTGCCACTGCCGCACCATACCCAGGAAGTTATTGTTCAGAATAACCACCTTCACCGCCAGCCGCTCCTGGGCCAGGGTGGCGAACTCCTGGATATTCATCTGCAAGGAGCCTTCACCGGTGATGAGAACAACCGGCTGGTCCGACTTGGCCGCCTTGGCACCCAGCGCCGCGGGGAGACCGTATCCCATGGTGCCCAGCCCACCGGAGGTGAGCCAGCGACGGGGGCGGTCGAAGCCGTAGTACTGGGCTGCCCACATCTGGTGCTGCCCCACATCGGTGACGACGATGGCATCCCCTTCGGTCACCTTGAAGAGGGTCTCCACCACCATCTGTGGCATCACCACGTCCTCTTTGGCCGGATAGCGCAGACACTCCCGTTTGCGCCACACGTCGATCTCCTGCCACCAGTCGCTGAGGTCGGGCTGCTTCTCTTTGAAGTCCGACTCCTTGATCATGACATTGAGCGCTTCCAGCACCGATTTCACATCGCCGACCACCGGCACGTCCACCACCACGTTCTTGGAGATGGAGGTGGGATCCACATCCAGATGGACGATGGTCGCTTCCGGTGCGAACTCGGCGATCTTACCGGTCACCCGATCATCGAATCGGGCGCCGATGGCCAACAGCAGATCACAGTTGTGCACTGCCATGTTGGCTTCGTAGGTACCGTGCATGCCCAGCATGCCGACGAACTGCTTGTCACTGGCAGGATAGGCGCCCAGCCCCATCAAGGTGTTGGTCACCGGCATGCCGGTGGTCCTGATCAGGGTGGTAAGATCCTCCGCTGCATCGGCCAGAATCACGCCGCCGCCGGTATACACCAGGGGGCGCTTGGCGGCGAGGATCTCGTCCATCACTCGCCGAATCTGCCGACTGTGGCCCTTGTTGGTGGGCCTGTAGGAGCGGATATCCACCTGACCGCCGTTATTGCTGTACTCTGCGGTGTTGATGGTCACATCCTTGGGAATATCCACCAGCACCGGACCGGGTCGTCCCGTCCGGGCGATGAAAAACGCCTCGCGCAGCGTCCGGGCCAGATCGTTCACATCCTTGACCAGGAAGTTGTGCTTGGTGCACGAACGGGTGATACCCACCGTGTCCGCTTCCTGGAAAGCATCGTTACCGATCAGCGCCGAGGGCACCTGGCCGGAGATGCAGACCATGGGAATCGAGTCCATGTGCGCCGTCGCCAGACCGGTAACCGCATTGGTCGCACCGGGTCCGGAGGTTACCAGGGCAACACCCACCTCGCCGGTGACGCGCGAATAGCCGTCGGCGGCGTGCAGCGCTCCCTGTTCATGGCGGGTCAGGATGTGCTTCAACTCCTTCGACTTGTAGATCTCGTCGTAGATGTTGAGCACCGCCCCGCCGGGATATCCAAAAATCGTGCGGGCCCCCAATTCAAGCAGGGTCTGCACCACGATTTCCGCACCCGTAAGCTTCACCATTCTACTCCTTGGACTCAGTGGATCACACGGGCCTCCAGCCCGCAGTTGAAATAGGTTCCGTACAGGGAGGATTCTTCACGTTTTGACGCTGCTTGCGCCCGTCGCCGCGTACCCTGTCCAGGGTGACTATGAAATCTAACGTCGCCCATGTCAACGGCAAGAACGGCGCAGATTCGGATACCGATACCCACCCGGCATCGGTTTCCGCACGCTTCGAAGCCGTATGCCGCCTGTTCAGCGTTGGGAAATGGCGACGTAGTCCCGCACCGCCGCCCCCTCATAGAGCTGGCGGGGACGCCCGATGACATGGCCGGGTTCGGAGATCATCTCCATCCACTGGCTGATCCAGCCAACGGTTCGGGAGACGGCAAAGATCACCGTGAACATGTTGGTGGGAATGCCGATGGCAGAGAGAATGATGCCGGAGTAGAAATCCACATTGGGATAGAGCTTCTTCTTGACGAAGTAGTCATCCTCCAGGGCGATGGACTCCAGCTTCATGGCCACCTTGAGCAGAGGATCGTTCTCCCGACCCAGCTCCGTCAACACCTCATGGGCTGCCTGGCGCAGAATCATTGCCCGCGGATCGTAGTTCTTGTAGACACGATGGCCGAAGCCCATCAGACGGAAGGGATCATCGGGATCCTTAGCCTTGTCGATATAGGTGCCGATACGATCCACATCACCGATCTCCGCCAGCATCTTCAACACCGCTTCATTGGCGCCGCCGTGGGCCGGTCCCCACAGAGCACCGATTCCCGCCGACACCGCCGCAAAGGGGTTGGCCAGAGAGGAGCCGGCCAGACGCACCGTGGAGGTGGAGGCGTTCTGCTCATGGTCGGCGTGCAGAATGAAGATTTTGTCCATGGCCCGAGAGATCGACGGGGGAATCTCCCGCTCCTCACACGGTACGGAGAGCAGCATGTTGAGGAAATTCTCGGCATAGCCCAGCCGATTCTGCGGATAGACGAAGGGCTGACCGATGGAGTACTTGTAGGAGGCGGCGGCGATGGTGGGGATCTTGGAGATCAGGCGATGGGCGGAGATCTCCCGATGTCGGGGATCGTGCACATCCAGTGAGTCGTGATAGAAAGCGGAGAGCGCCCCCACCACACCCACCATGATCGCCATGGGGTGCGCATCCCGCCGATAGCCGGTGTAGGACTGCCGCAACTGCTCGTGAATCATGGTGTGGCGGGTGATGATCTCCGAAAACTCCTCGAACGCCGACGCCGTGGGCAGCTCGCCGTACATCAGGAGATAACACACCTCAAGAAACGAACTTTTCTCCGCCAACTGCTCAATGGGATAGCCTCGATAGCGTAAAATTCCCTTCTCACCATCGATAAAGGTGATCCGGCTGCGGCACGACGCGGTTGAGCGGTAGCCGGGGTCCAAAGTGAAGATGCCGAAATCTCGATACACACCGGTCACATCGACCACCGGAGGTCCGTCAGTGCCTTCAATAATAGGCAGTTCCACCTCTCGACCGCTTCTATTATCGCGAATGGTAATCGTCTTTTCCGCCATGGCAATCCCCTTCCTTCCGGTGTGATTGAGCGGCTCATTGTGCGTCACTGCGAGCCCCTCTGTCGCACTATTTTTATGGTTGTTGTTTGCGAAGATGTTTATCTCTCTTCATATGTATGACCAAAAATGGCTATACTGGGTTTCATGACACAGCCTGTTTCGTGTTACTTTGCAATTCTGAACTCTATACTACACTGAAGAATCGGGGTAACGGATCCCCTCTCCCCAAGAAATCATCCCAATTGATCCCCACTCAGGAGATTTGTCTTATGCTGGGCAGCCAAGATGGACAACTGGAACGTCGCCTGCAAAGCCTTGAAAAGCATCTGGAGCGCGAAAACCCCGTTCTACTCAAAGCGGTTCAGAGCTTCCGCGAACTGGACTGGATCGCCCATCGCATGGGACTCCTCGACACCACCGAATCCTACGCCACCCGCGTACCCTGGTGGCCTCTGATCTCGGTTTTGGGCACATTTTCCGCCGGTAAGTCGAGCTTCATCAACACCTTTCTCGACCAGAAGATTCAGCGTTCCGGCAATCAGGCGGTGGATGACAAGTTCACGGTCATCTGCTTCAGCAAGGAGGAGAGCAGCCATACCCTGCCCGGCATGGCACTGGATGCCGACCCCCGCTTCCCCTTCTACCAGATCAGCAAGGATATCGACTCCGTTGCTGTCGGTGAAGGCAAGCGCATCGACTCCTACCTGCAACTGAAAACCACCCCCTCGGAGATTCTGCGCAACAAGATCATCATCGATTCTCCCGGTTTCGATGCCGATGATCAGCGCACCGCTACCCTGCGCATCACCGATCACATCATGAATCTGTCTGATCTGATCCTGGTCTTCTTCGATGCCCGCCATCCGGAACCGGGCGCCATGAAGGACACCTTGGAGCATCTGGTCGCCAAAACGATCCATCGTGCCGATGCCAGCAAGTTCCTTTTCATTCTCAATCAGATCGACTGTACCGTCCAGGATGACAATCTGGAAGAGGTCGTGGCCGCATGGCAACGAGCTCTGGCCCAGGCCGGACTCACAGCCGGACGCTTCTATCAGATCTACAACCCCAACGCCGCCCAGCCCATCAATGACGACACGCTTCGGGAGCGCTACGAAGCGAAACGCGCAGAAGATATGGAAGCGGTCATGGAGCGCGTGGATCGCGTAGAGGTGGAGCGTGCCTATCGCATCATCTCGGTGCTGGAGCACACCGCCAAAGGAATCGAGAGCGACGTCGTTCCGAAAGTGACCGACCTCCTGGCCACCTGGCGTCAACGGGTGCTGGCCACCGATATCGTGATGGTGGGCGCTCTCCTGATCACCGGCCTGGTGATGTTCTTCAACTCCAGCATGACGCTCGATGTGGCTCTGGAACACCTCTTCATGAGCTTCGATGGCAGCAACGCCAGCACCGCCGCCTTCGGCCTCGCCTGGTGGATTCACGTTTTTGCTATCGGTGTTGGCGTCGTAGCTGTGGGTTATCTGCACTTTCTCAACCGTCGTTTCCACGCCTGGATCATCGGCAGCGGCATCGAGGAGGACGAAGAGCATCCGGAACTGCCTGACCTGATCCGGAGATCTTTCAAACGCTCCACCCGTCCCATCCGCTCGCTCTTTGCCAAGAAGCCCGCCGGTTGGGGTGGCTCGGCCCGCAAGCGTCTGGCCGCCGTTCTCAAGGATACCGACGTCTTCGTCCAGAATCTCAACGATCGCTTCACCAATCCATCAGGGCTGAAAGGTGTGGACAACCCCGCCATTCACCCCGCCATCGAAGAGTCCGACAACAGCTCGACAGGGAACAGCTCCTCCTGATGGTATGCGCACCCTGCGGCTCTCCACGCGGTAGCCGCAGGGTCATGCCACATCAGGCGCCGTCTCTTTGGACAGTTCCAAACACAAATCTTTGGACAGTTCCAAACACAAAAAAACCACCGTTCCATCATGGGCGGTGGCTTTTTTGTGTCCTTAATACAGGATCGGTGATTGCCGGACTGGGCAGTCACATCTCCTTTTCGCGATTGGGGCAGTCGGGACGGTTGCACTTCACATAGAGATAGAGACAGTGATCATGCACCTCGAACCCCTTGCGCGCGGCCACTTCATGCTGGCGCTGTTCAATCTCCGGGTCGAAGAACTCCTCCACATGCCCACACTCCACGCACACCAGATGATCGTGGTGCTTGCCTGAGTTGAGCTCAAACACCGCTTTCCCACCCTCGAAGTGGTGCCGCATCAGCAGATTGGCCCCTTCAAACTGGGTCAAAACCCGGTAGATGGTTGCCAAGCCGATCTCTTCACCCTGGGCAAGCAGGCGCTTGTAGACATCCTCCGCCGTCATGTGGGCACCGTCGGCGTTGTTGAACATATGCAACACCTTGATGCGCGGCAGAGTGGCTTTCAGCCCCGCACGTTTCAGATCGTGCGTGACATCCACCATCTCACTCTCTTTGCCGGAACTCTGGATAGACATGAGCAGTTAGCCAAGTCGCAGAAGTCATTAAGAAAATATCAAAAAAACACAATGAGCACAGTGGACAGGAAAGCCCCATGATCCGTACGGATTATGATGGATTTCCCCTGTTTTCGCAAGGCTCACCCGGAAACAGAAGAGTGAGCGCGATCTCCGAGCCAAACCTTGGGTCCGGCAAAACCATTTGGATCTCAAGAAGGTACGAAACCAACATCAGCCCGTTCAGTGACCGGCAGCCTGCGGTTGCGGCATCAGAGACCCCAACCAGCGGCGCAACGGTTTAATCGCGGCAATGATCAGGACGGCAGCACACAGCAGAGCGATGTCGTGGTGGACAATCTCATGGGCTCCCGCCACTTCGGAG
>JADGBX010000145.1 GCA_015231265.1 Magnetococcales bacterium
CCAAAGAGGGGATCCAGTCGATCTCCTCTAGGAACTGCATCTCGGCTGTGGCGGTGTCGAACTTCGTGTAGAGCACGAGGCTCATCACGAAAGTGGCGATGGAGACACCCAAAGCCGCCCGCCGGGAGAGTTCCTTGTCCTCGTCCCGCACCAGGAAGAACATGGCCAGCGCACCGGCCAGGGGGAGGAATGTTACCAGACTCAGCATTGCCCCGTATCCCGCATCAACGTGAACCCTTGCATGGTGGATGTCATTTGCATCATCACACGCTCCCTATCAGGCGTAGAAGGTCACCAGGACCAGCACACCCGCCAGCATGGCAAAGGCATAATGGTAGACATAACCCGTCTGGAAGCTGCACATCGTGCGCGCCCAGCGGAGGACGGTGGCGGCGGTTCCGTTGACGCCATAGCCGTCGATGATTGTTTCGTCGCCGGTCTTCCAGAGCCCCTGCCCCACCAGTTTTGCCGGTTGGACGAAGAGCCGGTCATAGAGCCGATCGAAGTACCAGGCATTGAGCAGAAACTGGTAGGTACGGCTAAATGTCGAGGCGATTTTTGCCGGCAATCCAGGATTCATCACATAGAGGATGAAAGAGGCACCGAGACCCAAACAGAACATGATGAACGGCGCCCACTTGGGCAGCCCCGACACGTGGTGGGCATTGGCCAGTGCATCATGCCCTTCGACCAGAACGATGGCAGACTTGAACCACTCGATATCCTGCACCATGGGGAAGCCGATCTTACCGGAGAAGAGCGCGCCAACGGCCAGGACCAAAAGCGGAATCCGCATGGACCAGGGCGCCTCATGGGCGTGGTCGCAGGCCTTCTGATCTGCGGGTTTGCCGTGGAAGGTCATGAACACCAGACGGAACGAATAGAAAGTGGTCATGAACGCAGCGGCGATACCCAGTGTCCAGGCGATCATCCCCACTGTGCTGTGGGCTGCAAAGGCAGACTCCAGAATCGCATCTTTTGAGTAATATCCCGCCAGGAAGGGGAATCCGGTCAGCGCCAGAGTACCGATCATCATCAAACCGTAGGTGATGGGGATCTTCTTCCACAGTCCACCCATCTTGCGCATATCCTGCTCATGGTGCATGGCGTAGATCACCGCACCGGCACAGAGGAAGAGCAACGCCTTGAAAAAGGCGTGGGTCATCAGGTGGAACATGGCGGCAGCGTAGGCGGAAACACCGGCTCCGAAGAACATGTATCCCAACTGGGAACATGTGGAGTAGGCAATCACACGCTTGATATCGTTTTGAACCATGCCAACGGTGGCGGCGAAGAAAGCGGTCGCGGCACCGACGATAGTGACCACGGCCAGAGCCGTTTCAGACAGTTCGAAGAGAGGGGAGGCGCGGCAGACCAGGAAGACACCGGCAGTCACCATCGTCGCCGCATGGATCAAAGCGGAGACGGGCGTGGGTCCTTCCATGGCGTCAGGCAACCAGGTGTGCAGTCCGAGCTGTGCCGATTTACCCATGGCACCCATGAAGAGAAGCAGGCAGATCAGCGTCATCGTGTCCACCGGCCCGAACAGGAAATCGACGGTAGCCGGATACTTCCCTGCCGCTGCAAGCTGGAACACGGCGCTGTAGTCCAACGTGCCGAACACCATGAAGATGGCGAAGATGCCCAGCGCAAAACCGAAATCACCAACCCGGTTGACCAGGAATGCTTTCATGGCCGCATTACAGGCGGACTGCTTCTTGAACCAGAAACCGATCAGAAGATAGGACGAAAGCCCGACACCCTCCCAGCCGAAGAAGAGCTGGAGGAAGTTATCACCGGTCACCAGCATCAGCATCATGAAGGTGAAGAGAGAGAGATAGGCGAAGAAGCGCGGCTGGTGCGGGTCATCCTCCATATACCCCATGGAGTAGATGTGCACCATGCTTGAGACACCGGTCACAACGATCAACATCACCGCTGTCAGGCGATCCATCAGAATGCCGAAGGAGACCTCGAAGTCACCGGAGACGATCCAACTGAAGATCACCTCGCGGGTTGCCGGTGCGTCACCGACGGCGACGTCCATGAAGGCCATGGTGGAGAGCAGCAGCGACATCAACACACCACCAATGGTGACGAATTGACTGGCACGCACTCCGATGGTCCGACCAAACAGTCCGGCCACCAGGGCCCCCATCAGGGGAAAGAGTATGATGAGAAGGTTCGTACTCATAATTCCTAACGCCTTCTGACGTTTCCTCGATCCGCGGATCCGGCGCGGTCCGGCAAAGCGACGGTTTCAGCGCCTGCGGGATCCTTTCCGCTGCACTGACACTCTGTCCGTCTCCTCTTAGCCCTTCAACTCGTCGATCTGCTCCACGTCAATGGTGGAACGGTTGCGGAAGAAGGTGACCAGAATGGCCAACCCGATGGCAGCTTCAGCCGCCGCGACCGTGATGACGAAGAAGGTAAATATCTGCCCGGTCAGATCGTGCAAAAAATGTGAAAATGCCACGAAATTGATATTGACCGACAGCAGAATCAACTCAATGCTCATCAGGATGATGATCACGTTCCTACGGTTGAGGAAGACGCCGAACACCCCGATGGTAAAGAGAATGGCACTCAAGGCCAGAAAATGGTTCACATGCAACATGTCACGCTCCCTCCCACGACTTCACCTTCTTGACCTCCACCGCTTCGTCGCGGGTACGTGCGAGCTGTTTTCCGATATCCTGACGTTTGCGGTCCTTGCGGCTTCTCAGTGTCAGAACCACCGCCCCGATCAGAGCGACCAGAAGGATCAGGGAGGCCATCTCGAACGGCAGCAGATACTTGCTGTAGAGCACGCGACCCAGGGCCAGCGTATTGTGCACGCCTTCCGGTGTCGGTGTGGCGACGGCCAGGTGCTCGGGCGCGTGGTAGGTGACGCCGATGGCGACCATCTCTACCAGCATCACACCGCCGACAGCGATCCCAAGCGGCAGGTGCTCATAGGTGTTTTTTCGCAGTTCGGCAAAGTCCAGATCGATCATCATGACCACGAACAGGAACAGCACGGCAACTGCGCCCATGTAGACCATCACTAGGATGGCCGCCAGGAACTCCGCCTGAATCAACACGAAAAGGCAGGCTGTCGAGAAGAAGGTCAGCACCAGAAACAGGACTGAGTGCACCTGGTTCTTGGAGATGACCACCATCGAAGCCGCACCGACAGTGATGGCAGCAAAGAGGTAGAAGATCAGTTCAACGAGCATGAGGTCCAGACTCCCGGAACGTGGACGTCGCGGTCAACGATATTTAGCGTCGGCGGCGAGATTGGCATCCACCTGTTCTTTCCAGCGTTCACCATTGGCCAGAAGCTTCTCCTTGTTGGAGAGGAGATCCTGACGTGTTTCTGTAGTCATTTCGCAGTTGGGTCCGAGCACGATGGCGTCCACCGGGCATGCTTCCTGACAGTAACCACAAAAGATACAGCGTGAATTATCGATATCGTATTCACTGGTTTTACGGTTCTCCACCTGGCTCTCGGTGTCGATCTCGATGAAGATCGCCTGGGCCGGGCAGACCGCTTCGCACAGTTTACAAGCGACGCAGCGTTCTGTTCCGTCGTCGTGACGGCGCAGAACGTGCTCACCGCGGAATCGGGGCGAAAGCGTGATCTTCTGCTCGGGGTATTGAATGGTGATGCTGGGTTTGAACATATATTTCAATGTCACGCCCAACCCGGCCACCAACTCCGAGAGCGCCAAACTTCCGATGAGGTCTTTGATACTCAACGACATCGAACCGTATCCTTATGCCAGACCGAACAGGTGCATTGCAGCACCGGTTACGAAGATCCAGATGAGCGCGATGGGCAGGAACACCTTCCATCCCAGCCGCATGAGCTGATCGTAGCGATAGCGGGGGAAGGTCGCGCGAATCCACAGGAAAACAAAGAGCAGGAAGCCAACCTTGATGGCGAACCAGACAAATCCCGGAATGATGGAGAGCCACTCAACCGGCGGCAACCAGCCACCCAGGAAGAGAATCGTCGCCAAGGCCGAGACCAGAATCATATTGGCGTATTCGCCCAGGAAGAAGAGACCGAAGCTCATGGCCGAGTACTCGGTGAAGAACCCGGCGACCAGCTCCGCTTCCGCTTCCGGCAGGTCGAAGGGGGTGCGGTTGGTCTCCGCCACCACCGAAATGAAGTAGACGATGGCCAGAGGGAAGAGAGGAATGATATTCCACATATCCTTCTGGTCGAGAACGATATCGGTCAGATTGAGCGATCCTGCCAGCATCACCACCGGAATGATGGAGAAGCCCATCGCCACTTCGTAGGAGACCATCTGCGAAGCCGAGCGCAGCGCCCCCAGAAAGGAGTAGCGGTTGTTAGAGGCCCATCCGGACATCAGCACGCCGTAGACACCCAGCGATGAGATCGCCAATACATAAAGAATACCGATATTGACATCTGCCAGCACAACCCCCTCGGCAAAGGGGATCGCCGACCAGGCCAGGAGCGCCGGCACCAGAACCAGAGTCGGAGCAATCAGAAAGACCACCGTGTCCGCCGCTGCCGGGATATGGGTCTCTTTGAAGAAGAGCTTGGCAGCATCGGCAAACGGCTGGAGAAGCCCCCAGAAGCCAACCCGGTTGGGACCGATTCGAACCTGCATGGCTCCGATCACCTTACGCTCTGCAAGGGTCAGGTAGCTGACACAGATCATGACCGGTCCCATGAGAACGTTGATCTTGATCAAGGCCCAGACCAGTGGCCAGATCGCCCCGAAGAGCCCCTCGCCAAAGCTGTGGATGACTTGAAGAATCTCAGCCATTGTTACGTATCCTGATTCGGTTGCCATTCGGCTTCGTCAGAGTGCGGCAACGCGCCACACGGTCCTGAGAGAATCGTCACGCTGTTTCCGGACCGTTCCAACTGCAAACGACTCCGCTTCGTCCACCCTCTCAGGCTTCCATCTTCTTGTTTTGGAGCGTCGTCGATTGATGCGCGACACCGCTCACTCGCTGGTCCCTCAGAGAGCCGCCAGACTCACCGTGGGAATACCTTCCTGAGCACTACACAACGACTGCAGCGCCGTCTCTCCGGAACCATACTGCCCCACCAGCACCCCTTTGGGCACATCGGCATTTACAGTGGCTCCGATCTCTATGGTGCGCTCTCCCTGGATCACGCGTACCCGGCTGCCGGAGTCGATACCATGCGCCTTGGCATCTTCCGGATTGATCTGCAGGCTGCGCCCGCCATCCAGAGTCTGCATGATCACGGAGCGACGCGCCGTTGCATCATCGGCATGGAACGAGGGTTCGAGCACCAGCACCAGACCATCGGCTGCGGTCGATGCCGCAGGAAGATCCAACCCTGTGGTGACCGGGCTGTGATCGCAGGCGCTGGAGATCTCTTCTCCGCTGAGGCGGGTGAGATCGTAGCGGTGGTCCGCTTTGGCCATCGCTTCGCGCAGTGCGTCACGGGTGTTGTAGGGGAGCGGCGTCGCGAAGCGGTCACTCAATGCCCGCAATACACGCCACTCCTCTTTAGCTTCTCCGGGGCCTTCCACCGATTTATAGCTGTGCTGCACTCGCCCTTCGGCGTTGGTCAGCGTTGCGTGCCGTTCACTGACCAGAAGTCCGGGCAGGGCGACGGCGGCGGCATCGGAGGCACCGTTGCGATAGGCGCCGAGATAGATGACGCTCGCCTTCTCAAGAGCTTTGGCGGCCAGTGCCGTGTCCAGACCATCGGCGATGGGATCGCACCCAAGCAGGAAAAGCACTTTGATGCTGCCATCTGCTGCTGCCTGAAGAATCTCGGCGGCGTTGCGACCCTGCTTCTCGACACGTGCATAACCGGGCCCACGATGAGGCACTACGCCCAGATCCTGGGCTGCGGCTGCGGCTGCGCGAGGGCTGACACGATTGAATCCATTCCAGTCATCACTCAACCCACCAACCGCCTCGATCAGCGCAACGGCTCGTCGGCGAATCGACTCCGCCCGTCCGTGGTTGATGGCGTAATCACCGAGAATCACCACTGGACGTTCCGCCCCTTTCAGAGCGGAGGCGATCATGGTGACGGCTGCAGTGGATCCTGCTCCGGACTCCACTGCTTTGATCAGATCGTCCAGGAACGCCTCTTCTTCACCAGGTGTCACCACGGTCTGGGTGAGCTGGGGAAGATTGGTATCCAGTGTGCGCGGGTTGACGGCGAACACCCGTCCACCATTTTCAATAGCGACACGCAAGCGGAAGTTGAGCAGTGGCGTCTCGTAGCGGCTGTCTGCGCCCAAGAGCAGAACCGCATCGGCGTCCTGCAGCTTCTCAAGCGGCGTATTCATCAGCAGATCGGCCCGGGTCAGAGCATCGGAATCGGCGGAAAAGTCGCGCTGACGCAGACGATGATCGATGTTAGCCGTACCCACGGCGTTGCGCATAAAATCCTGAAAGGCGTACAGCTCTTCACCGGCGGTCAGGTCATCAGCAGCCAGCCCGGCCACCTCTTCGGGAGTACACTCTTTGAGGATGGCAGCGGCCCGATCCAGCGCTTTCTGCCAGTCGGTCTCTATAACGCCTTCACCGTTGTCGCCTCTGGTCACCGGCTTTTGCAACCGGTCGGCAATCAGACCGTCGTAGGAGAAACGCCCTTTATCGCAGAGCCACGCTTCATTGACGGGATCGCACCAGGAGGACATCACCCGCTTGATCTCGCCGCCGAGTTGTTCGCGACTGATGTGACAGCCGACACTGCAGTGATTGCAGATACCAGGAGTCTTCTTCAACTCCCAACCGCGCGCCTGGAAGTGGAATGGTTTCAGGTTGAGGGCGCCCACAGGGCACACTTCAGCCAGATTACCGGCCATCTCCGATGTGAGTTTGGCTCCGGCGCCCGGGCCGACCAACATGCGGTCACCTCGATCAACGGCACCCATCTCCTCGACACCGGCCACATTCTTCGAGAACCGAATGCAGCGGGTGCAGTGGATGCACCGGCTCATCACCGTCTCGATCACCGGCCCCAGATCGTTATCGTCGGGCGTGCGTTTGCAGTCCATGAACCGGGAGCGATCCGGGCCGAATTTCATGGCCAGATCCTGCAGATCACACTCACCACCCTGATCGCACACCGGGCAGTCCAGGGGATGGTTGATCAGGAGAAACTCCATCACACCCTTGCGGGCATCCTTCACCATGTCGCTGTCGGTCTTGACGATCATGCCGTCGTTGACCGGCATGGCACAGGCCACCACCGGTTTCGGCATCTTCGCCACTTCAACCAGACACATACGGCAGTTACCGGAGACCGGCAGCTTCGGATGGTAGCAGAAGTGGGGAATGTAGACGCCGAGTTTACGGGCGGCATCCATGATGGTGGCGCCGCGCTCGACGCTGATCTCCTTCCCGTCGATGATCAGAGTAGGCATCTTCAGCTCTCTCCTTGGCCCACCATGCAGCGACCATGCTCCACGTGGTATTCAAACTCCTCCCGGAACGCCTTGATCGCACCGACGATGGGCATGGCAGCCGCATCGCCCAGGGCACAGATGGTCTTGCCCTGGATATTTTCGCAGACGTTCAAAAGGAGGTCGATATCCTCCATGCGCCCCTTACCCTCTTCAAGACGGGTCATCACCTGAGAGAGCCATCCGGTGCCCTCACGGCAGGGGGTGCACTGACCACACG
>JADGBX010000146.1 GCA_015231265.1 Magnetococcales bacterium
AGTTCGCCCGCTTGTTCTGCAACCGTAACACTGGAGGAGGCCAATTGAGTAATTTCTCCGGCGGCTGATTGACTGCGCTCAGCCAATTTCCTAACTTCGGCAGCAACTACCGCAAACCCCTTGCCATGCTCACCAGCTCGAGCCGCCTCAATTGCAGCATTCAAGGCCAACAGATTGGTCTGTCTGGCGATCTCTTCAATGATTGAAATCTTGTCGGCGATCTCTTTCATGGCAGAAACCGACTGAGTCACCGCTTCACCACTCTCTTTGGCGTCGGAGGAAGCTTTGACAGCAATCTGTTCCGTTTGTGTTGCGTTATCTGTGTTCTGAGCAATGTTGGCAGTCATCTCCTCCATTGCCGAACTAGTTTGCTCAATACTAGCCGCTTGACTAGAGGCACCATCAGCGATCTGTGCAGATGAGGCAGAAAGTTCCTCACTGCCCGCAGAGGCACTCTCTGCCGAATCGATCACCTGATTGAGAACCTCGGAAAGTTTGGCGGCGGCTTGGTTCAACGCCTCACCAGCCTGGCCAACCTCATCGTTGCTGACAACATTTACACGAGCCGAAAGATCACCCTGTGCAAACTGACTGAGTCCTTGAGAAATCTCCAGTACTGGTCTCTGAACAAATTTAGCAATGATCAGATAGAAAATACCGCCACCGATCAATAGAAGGATAACAACCAGTCCAAGAACTTTGAGTAAAGCAGTCTGTTTAGCATCTTCAAGCTCTGACAAGGGAGCCGTCAGTGTCAACACACCAACCTGCTGTCCTGTCTTCCAACCCTCAAGATCAAAACCGAACACATCCTTGCTATCACCCAAAGGATTTGTCCTTGGGTTTCCATGACAAATCATGCACCCGTCGTCAGCTTTGATCTCCTTGGCAAAAATATACTGTCCTGCTTCCTGGTCCTGGATTGAAAGCTCATCAACACCATTTTGTTGCATCAGATCCATAAGGCGGATTTCAGCCGCAGTAGCCTGGGCTTTGGGGTCCCGTGGACTTGTTCGTTTGGCGGCACGAAGTTCGAATCCTGCGCCCTTGGCAGCACTAATTCCAGACTTCAACATCATGATTACCGGAATCATGCTGTGAAGATCTGTTTTTCTAGCACATTCCAAACGTGCGGAGCTGGAGCTTTCATTGCGGCACTTCTGAGCCTCTTTCCAGATGTCATCCTTGAAAAGCTTCTCTTTCCACGCCTCACCCATGTTACGTCGAACCGTATCTCCCTGAAATAGGATCGATTTTGAGACCAGCTCTTTTTCATGAATAAAGTCGTCGACGATTTGGTTGATCAAGACCACACCGACGAGAAGCATGGCGAGCAGGAACACAACCGTGAAGGTTCCGATGATTTTTTTGGAGAAGCTCAGATCAAGTAACCATTTCATTATTATATCGCCTGCTGAGTAATAGTGACATTCTTATGTCAGTTACATTGTTGATTGTACAGCGTGTGTTCCGCCTCAGTTGGGCTTTGCCTTCGGCAAACGCATTCTTTATAAGAACCCAAAATAATCATATCCGTTTAGATCTGACAGAGCAATCACTTGAAACTCTTAGACCATTTACCATGTGCTTTCTCATGGTTAGCCGCGGCTGATTTGCCCAGGCGGAGGCCCTCAAGAAATACATTTCGATCCCAGTTCCCTTCGCTAACCAATCCTTCCGTCAAACCGGTCAAACGGACCGACTCTCTAACCTTTTGAAATCAAAGGATTCACGTCGGTCCGTTATTTGGCCACAAAACGGACCGCGACCTTTAGCGCGAGAGAAAGAGAGAGAAAATGGCCAGATATGGGTCACTGTGGGGGGTGGCCGGTCCTTTTACGGGAGTGGATAGGTTTTTCCCGTATCGCCGTAACCGTTGGAAACATTGAAGAAATTCAGGCATGAAAAAACCGCCCCAAGAGGCGGTTTTCAATCAGAGAAAGTGTCCCTGAGAAGAATTGGTGGAGGTGCCGGGAGTCGAACCCGGGTCCGCAATGTGTAGTGAGTCGAGAGGAGTTACGATCATTTTGCTGACCGTATGGGTGTGAACGTTACAGGCCAGCGTGTTCACATCCTCCCGTTACCTCGGGACACTGGGCGACCTTGGATTTCAACCGGCCTTCGCAATTCCGGCGTGACCCTGCTGACGCTTCTGTTGACGGGTCCGGGTCCAGACCCCGCACAACACTGTTACCTATTGTTAGGCAGCAGCGAGGGCAGGAGCATAGTGCTCGTCATTGGCAGTTATATGCCGTGGTCCATTACGGTGGTACCATGCCGAATCGCCTCACGTACCTTTCCACACCCCGTCGAAGCCATTTCACCCCCACATTGGTGCATCGATACGACGCTCTTCAGTGTGCCCCAAGGATGCGCGCACTTCAACAACAATCGTTCACCTTCATGCGATTCGTTGCTTCAACTCTGCATACACCATGGTTTTATGTGCAGACCATGCGACCGATGGGGCGGCCACCCAGGATGTGAACATGGATGTGGTACACCTCCTGACCACCATGTGAGCGTGTGTTGATCATGGTGCGGTAGCCGTTTTGGCCCAGCCCCAACTCCCGAGCGACGTGGGTGGTACGCTCCAAGAGATGACCGGCCAGTTCCCGGTCGGCTTCGGTGAGATCATCCAGGGTGGCAATGTGCCGTTTGGGAATCACCAAGGCGTGCACAGGGGCCTGGGGATTGATGTCGTGAAAGGCGAAGACGTGTTCGTCTTCATAGATCTTTTTCGAGGGTATCTCACCGCGGGCAATTTTGCAGAAGAGGCAGTCATCTGACATGGAATTGCTCCTTTCGCACAGCATTCAATGGGTTCGGAAACAGTGCAGGCATTATAACACCTGTAACCAGTTCAGGTAGACACGATCCGGCTCCGGCACCCGTTTGATCGACTCGACTTTAATGGAGAGCATGCGGGGTTGTTCGGAGAAAAGAGCCGTTCTGCCCTCGACACGGATCCAGGCGTTATCGGGAATACCATGATCCGCAGGCAGGTTGCTCAATGCGGCACCGACCGGCGAGGCATCAGCAGCGCAGCAGGCGATGGCGTGGCGATAGATAAGCGTGATGGTGCCCTGTTTATCGGGATAGAGTCTTTGGCGATCCTCATCACTCAAAGTGAGCAGGCGTCCGACCACGGCGACAGGGGCGTTGTCGTCGAAAGCATCGGTTGCATAGAACTGAGTCAGATTAGCGGAATAATAGCTTCCAGGTTCCAGGGTCGAAAGATCCGGCAGGGACTGTTGGCTGCCGGGACCGGCCAAACGCATGGTGGCGAACGGATTGATGGAGCCTGTGGGGGTAAGGGTGGTGACACCCACTGTGGCAAAAATCAGCAGGGGCGCGAAGTGCCCGAGGGACTCCAGTAGTTTGGGGAAGAGTCCGCGACTATCCGTGTGATCATGGTCATGATCGTGGTGACAGTCGCACCCCCCTTCCAGAGCCGGGGTCAAGAGACCAACGATAAAGACGATTCCCAACAGAATGGTGCCGGCCAGGAGGATATCGGCCTGAAGATCGGCCAAGTATTGTAATTCGTAACCACCATAGAGAATGATGCCAAAGAACAGCAACCACCCAAACAGTTGCAGGTCAGGCCAGCGGTTGCGAATCCAACGGGGTAGCGGACGGGCGTGTGAGGAGTCTTGGTTGGTCACAGCAGAGCCCCCATGAAGAGTCGCAGGCCGGTGATGTAGAGGGCAACACCAACGGTCACTGCCAGAGCGAACAGACCGATGAACTTGGGTCGGAACAAAACCCGATACATCAACAGGAGTTTAATATCCAACATTGGGCCGTAGACCAGAAAGGCCATGTGGGCAAACATGTCGAACTCAATGAAGCTGGCAGCGAGAAAGGCGTCAGCTTCGGAACAGAGAGAGAGAACGAAAGCGGCAACCATCATGACGCCCGGTCCCGTGAAAGTTCCGGCGCCCAGTTCGAAGAGCTGTTCGGCAGGCACGAAGGTCTTCATGCAACTGGCGATGAAGACACCGAACAGAAAGTAGATCCCCATGGCCAGAAAGTCCTCACGGACGTGGAACAGTATCTGGTGAATGCGGTTCCAAATGCCCCGTTTGCCGGAGTTCTCGTCGGGTTTGGAGGCGTTGCTTTCGACGATGGGTATGGAGATGGGGTTGGCTGCCGGCAGATGCTCGCGGGCAGCGTCATCGGTAAGAGCCTTACGGACGCTGAAGCGGTAGAAGAGCAGCCCGATGGTCACAGCGACGAGAAAGCCCCCCAAGCCGCGCATAATGGGATAGGTGATGTTCTGGTAGAAGGCGATCCAGGTGCCGAACAGAACGATGGGGTTGATGATCGGTGCGGCGAGAAGATAGGTCAGCGTGTGGGGAAGCGGCAGACCTTTACGGAACAGACGCCTTGCGATGATCACCACGCCACACTCGCAGATCGGGAAGATCGGCGCCAGAAGCGCCACCATGGGAATACCCCAGAAACCGAAACGCTTTACCAGGCGGGGAATGATCTCCGGTGGCAGGAAGGTTTCAATCAGAGCAGCCAGGAAGGCTCCCAATATCATGTACGGAGCGGCTTCCAGAGTGATGGAGATGAAGTAGGTTGCAAAATTCTCCCGCCACATCTTCGAATAGTCGGGTGCGGCCGTCATGATGCGATCCGCCACCGAAGTGGTGAAGAGCTGTTCCCAAGGAATCAGAAAGAAACCGCTCAGAAACAGCGTCAGAATCAGCGAGAGCACCCAGGTGTCGCCGTTCTTGCTGCCCCAAAGGCGGATGCTCTTGGAGTGCGGGGTAGTGTGGGGGTGATGGGTCATGGAATCGCTTGCTGTTGTTCGCCGAATGCGTCGTGAGCTGAGGCTGCATGATGCCATGCCGGGAGGGATTCATGTCAAGCGATCATGCTGAACGGAATGTGGGAAGGAACAGCGCCACTTGCAACACGGAGAGCAAGCAGATAGTGTTCTTTGATTGTCATGGATAAACACCCATCCTTACTGTCCGGCCCGTTTCGTCATGATCGATGACTGCTTCGAAGCTCCGGACCCGCTTTCAGGGTTTTCATCATGCTTGCCAAACGTATCATTCCGTGTCTCGATGTTCGGGAAGGCCGGGTTGTCAAAGGGGTCAATTTCGTTGGTCTCCGAGATGCCGGCGATCCTGTTGAGGCGGCCCGACGCTACGATGAAGAGGGGGCTGATGAGCTCACCTTTCTCGACATCACCGCCTCTCACGAGAATCGCGACACGATCGTTGACGTGGTACGCAAAACCGCGGAGCAGGTATTCATTCCCCTGACCGTCGGTGGTGGACTGCGCAACAACGCCGACATTCGCAAGATGCTCAATGCCGGTGCCGACAAGGTGGGCATCAATACGGCGGCGGTGTTTCGACCCGAATTCGTCAAAGAGGCCTCAAACCAGTTCGGTGCACAGTGCATCGTCGTGGCCATCGACGCCAAGTGCGTTGAAGAGGACGAAAGCGGCACACCGATCCGCTGGGAGATCTTCACCCACGGCGGACGCAAACCCACCGGCCTCGACGCGATTGAATGGGCTCAGAAGATGGAGGAGTATGGCGCCGGAGAGATTCTCCTCACCTCCATGGATCGAGACGGCACCAAAGTGGGCTACGCTCTGGAACTGACACGAACCGTGGCCGATTCCGTGACCATTCCGGTGATCGCCTCCGGCGGTGTCGGCACCATGGATCACATGGTGGACGGTCTGAAAAAGGGCGGCGCGGATGCAGTACTGGCGGCATCGATCTTCCACTTCAGAACCTACTCCATTCCACAGGTGAAGGCGTATCTGCGGGAGCACAGCGTCGAGGTTAGACTCTGAACTACCGATCGTTCCACGAACCTTCACGAGACAGAAGACCCTCTCAACGATAGATCAACGGTACCCATGGATACACTTCCCGATCTCGACTCTCTTAAGTTCAACGCCGACGGCCTGATCCCCGCCATTGCTCAGCAGCACGACACCGGTGAGGTGTTGATGATGGCATGGATGAACCGGGACTCTCTGGCAGAAACCTTGAAAAGCGGCGTCGCCTGTTACTGGTCACGGAGCAGACAGAAGTTCTGGAAAAAGGGTGAGAGCTCCGGCCATGTGCAGAAGATCAAGGCGATGCGTACCGATTGTGACCGAGACACCATTCTGATTTTGGTGGACCAGATTGACGTAGCCTGTCACACTGGGCGCCGCACCTGCTTCTATCTGGAGGCAGACGAAAGCGGTTGGCGTGAAATCCTGGCGCCTGAGAAAGATCCCAAAGAGATGTACGGGAACTCCTGAACCTCTATCACAGAGCGGTGATGATGGACTTCGGGATGATCAGATTCGGGGTGGATCTGTTATTGCAATGAAATGACAATTAAAGTAAGTAGAATAAGGGGCAGATATCATGGTTCAGGAAACGATGTTGTTCAAACTGGAGACGGCGCAAGCCATGGCCGCTCAGGGGCTGGCAGGCAAAACCGTTGCCGTCAGCAAGGCAACCGGTGCCGGCATGGCCGGTGCCAAGTGGTTTCAGTTCCAGCCGGTTGGCGATGCCACGGCCAGTGCCGTTGCCTTGAAGGTCGAGAGCACGCGGCAAGCTGCCCAGTTGGCCGCACTCTCCGGTAAGAACGTCGTGATCGCAAAAGCGCCCACCGTTGTTGGCGGAACCAGCAAATGGCTGGCGATCTCCCCAGTGGCAAAAGGGGCGGCTGGTGCTGGTGCGGCAGCTGGTGCGGCAGGCGTTGCTGCCAAAGGAGCCGGTGCTTCGTACCTGATGGAAATCGAAGGGGCGCGTCAGATGGCGCAGGTCTCTTCCATGGCCGGCAAGAGCTACACGGTTGTAAAACCGGCTGCCGTCGCCGGCGGTAAGGTGGGCAAAGGGTGGCTCTACCTGCAACCGGTGGGAGCGGCCAAGAGCAATGTAGTCGCCTTCAAAGTGCAGAACACTGCTATGGGTTCCCTCTCTCCTCTGGTTGGTAAGACGGTGACCGTGAGCAAGGCGCCGGTTGCTGCGGCCAATGCCAAATGGATCATGGTGCAGCCGGTGGCCGCCAAAGGTGCGGTTGCTGCCAAGGGCGCTGCTGCTGCTGGCGCTGCTGCGACAACACCGGAAGGTGCGACCATGGTGATCGATGGCGGCAACGCTGCGAAAACCGTTGCCCTCCAGACGGCAGCTACTGAAACTGCTACCAACACTGCGACAGCAGTAGGTGGCAAAGCGGCGGCAACGGGTACGGCCGCTGCTACAGCCGTGAAAACCGGCACCATCTGGAAAGGAACCGGCTGGAGCCTCGGCCTGGGTCTCGGTCTGGGTGCGTGGGGACCGGCGATCGTTGTCGGCGGCATGGCTGCGCTGGGTTACTACAACTACCGCTCACGCAAGAAGAGTGATCCCACACAGGGAAACGGCGAACCGGAGCTTGAAGAGTTGCTCTCCTAAGCTCACGAGCATTCGAAGTGTTTGATTGATGAAAAACGCCCTGGCCGATACAAGTGCCGGGGCGTTTTTTTGATGGAACGGAGTGCATGCAACGCCAAAGCGCAAGAGCATGATCTCATGACGACTATATAGTCGTTCCAACTCAAATCTGTGCATGTAACCAACAGTTTTTTGGTCTTTGACCAAGCCCCGGAGGGGCGATCT
>JADGBX010000147.1 GCA_015231265.1 Magnetococcales bacterium
GCCTTGCCTGCTGCATTTTCAGGCACAAACGCGATTTTGTTCTAATTGAGGACACGCCCTAAACTATAATGCGCGGATACGTCTCTTAACAAAGCTTCTCAATTTGCGGGAGAGTTGATCGCTGTGGAGAGCTTTATTATAGGCATTGACCGCTTCAATATTCTCTTCAACCTTCTCCAGTGAGATGCCCATTCCAATCCACCAGATCCCACGGTTCACCTGTTTCAATAACGCCTCATAGAGATCGATGGCATCCCAATGGCGTCCCGTTCTCTGATAGAGCGCCGCCATGAATTCAGCCAGTGTGATATCCTTCACCACGAGACGCTCACCCTTATTGCCTCTGGCAAGAACTTCCATGAGACCCAACGCCTCTCCGGATCGATCCTCATCAACCAGATGTCTGGCCAACAGCCAGCTTGCTTTCTGGTGTCCGGGAGCAAGGCCGAGACTCTGGCGCAACTTCCGTTCAAACTGCTTGGTATCTCCAACCTTCTTCACGACAAGCGCTTCCTTGATCAAACGCTCCACTTCACGCATCGGATCAAGGCTGACTGGACGACGCATCACCGTCATCGTCGGTTTGTTAATCACTTTTTGTGGCACAGCCGCACGCTTGGCAGTCACCTGTTTCTCAGCAGGAGGCACCCCCAGCCCGGTTTCAGGAATGTGGCGGGCAGATGCTGCAATCGCATTCTCTTTCCCAGTTTGGAATTGATCAATCTGAAGCCCGACCTTCCGCCTCGGCTCCCTGCTCTTGGGTGCCGTAGTCACAACTGATTCAATACTCTTTCCGTTCTCGAGAAGTGACTCGGGGTTCTCTTCAGTGCTCTCCTTCATCTCCTCCAAGGAAGCGGCAACCAGCTTTTCGGTGCGTGGCGGTTGCAGCGGCTCCGTACTCTTGGCATCGGTCTGAGAGTGAGGTGCGAGGTTTTCCTGTTCGAGTACGATCGGCTCAGGTGTGGATCTCAATGACACCATACCATCGGAGTGGTGTTGATACGGTTTGAGTAGAGCCCGCTTCTCCCGCTTCGATTGATCATCTGCAATCCGCACAACAGGCTCACTGTAGCGTATCTTGGAACGCTCGATCTCCTCCTGGGAAAGATCCGTAGCCGGTTTGATCAGTTTGGCACGAACAGGCAGTTTCCGGGTCTCCGTCTCATGTGGAGAGATGCCGTTCGATGCAGTCTTCTGCTTCTTGGTACTGACCTCTTTTTGCGATCTTTCGACGGAGGGTGTTTCAACACTCTCTTTATAACGTCTGACCGGCTCCACAGAGACCTGTCCTGAAGGTGCCACACGTGCAGCAATACGTCTGGATCGAACGACCTTGGACTCAGGCTCCAACGACTGTTGCGCCTCCTGAGAGGGTGCCTCCTGTAGCATCATCCCCGCCTCACCACGAACCCGCAGAACGGATGAACGCATCCGTTTACGCAGCGCCTCCGGCAGTCGATCCAGTGGGAGAATATCTGCAGTTTGGGCTTCACGCTCACGAAGAATCGTGACCGTCTCTTCAGCCTCTTCCATACTAGAAAGCCGTCCAACACAGACACGTAAATTGGCACGGCCATTGTCATCAACGACCTCAATCACAAACGGATTGAAACCGATCCGCCGCAATCGAGCGACCTGATCCATCATGTTCGACTCTTCACGATACGAACCCGTCTGGACCGTATAGTTGAATCGATAGGGTTCAACCTGCTGCACGGAACCGCTTTGGACAGGCTTTACAGGATCAACGTGAGGCTCAGCGACCTTAACAAGCTGCTGGTTAACGTGCTTGACGGGAACACGACGCGGAAGCAGATTCGGACGCGGGTGTTTCAACTTGGCAAGCGCTCTCTCCAGCTTATCTTGCGATTGTGCAACGGCAACCAACTGCCCATCACGAACATCCAGCATCCGTAAAGAGCGACGCAGTTTCGCACTATAATTCGAGAAGATCAGAACAAAGGCATCCTGATTTTCCTTGCTCTTGAAGGCGTGCACGGTCTTATCGGCCGGAACCCGGCTCTTGAAACGACCGATACAGACACTTTTCCACAAACGTCCCTTCTTATCTCGCATCTCCAGAACAAACGGGTCATACCCTTTCTTCCGATAGTGCATGACGGAGCGGATGGCGGACTCTTCCTGGGTAAACCCGGCGAGTTGAACCGTGAAACCAAAATCCACACCAGGCTGAACCACACTGCCGCTTGCAGGCTCCGTAACGGAGACAGTCTGTAAGAGATCACTGCGGTTTACAGCATCATACGTGTCCATTCCAAGCGAGGATGTCGGGTCCGAACTGTTGGATTCGCCCTGCCCTTCCCCAACCTTGATCGTTGCAACTGCCATGGAGCGCAGCAGCGCAGCATCGTCCATGACTGTTTGCGAGACCATGAATGTGTCATCTGAAGGCTCGGCTTGTACCGATGTATCTTGTAAGGAAGATTCAGGCTGCGGATCAGGCTCTACCATCTGTGCCTGAGATTTCACCTCACCTCCATCATAGGCTGCCAACATTATGCCTTGAGAGCTGGAAAGGTCACTCTGCTTATCCTGATCAACGGAGAGCATGATATTGGGATCATAATGCACCACGCGTCCGGATGGCGTCTCCTTGTCAACCAGAACATCCAGGGGATCCATGCCAACAAGAAGCACCGATGCCAAACCCAGGGCCATCCAGGCACGAGGACGCCGTTTCCCGGAGTGATCTGCTATCAACTTGCGAAGCAGATTCTTTTTCCCGGTTGTCGACTCTTTGCCGTTGGATCCTCTTGTCAGACCGTCCACAGCCTCTCTCCTTACATCATCACTGCATGGAAATGCCTCACGGGTGGCATTTCCCGTTCAGTACCAATTTCTAATGGTTCTTCAGCGTGTTTATCTATTCCCTGAATCCGAGAATCGCCACCACATGGGCTCTTTTGCTTTCATATCCCGAACGCGTCCGGCGGTTTTGCCAAGCACATTGCGCCAATCTTTGCGTTGGCCCACCACAACAGGTCGAATCAGAATGACCAACTCATTTCTCACCCAAGTTTTGGTCACCTGCTTGAACGCGTTGCCGATGATGGGAATATCTCCCAATACCGGAATCTTGTTCTCTGTTTCATTCAGTTGCTTCTGCATCAATCCACCAATGACGACCACTTCACCGCTCTTAACCTGAATGATGCTGTCCACTTCCCGCGATTGGCTCAAAGCCAAAGGGTAGGACTGGTTGGTGCCATTGAAGACGAAGGATTTCACATTGTCGGTCACCTGAGTAACCATTGGATGAATATGCAGGGTGACCGACCTGTCTTCTCCAATCTGAGGCGTTACATCCATGGCCACGCCGGAGAAGAAAGGGACGAATTTCGGGTCGATAATCTGGTTGCCGTTTTCATCGACATCCACTTCGACGTCGGTGATGAAGATCTCATCCTGACCAACTTTGATTACAGCCTTCTGGTTATTGGAGGTCGAAACACGAGGACTCGACAGAACCTGCACTTTTCCCTGCCCTTCCAGCAGATCGATGAATGAGATGAAATCATCGGCTCGTAGGGCAAAGGTAAAGGGGTTCCCCGTTCCCCCATAACCGAAGATCGCCGCCGGGTTAGTGGTATAGGGAAGACTATCCTCTGCGGCCAGACCAGAAGCCGCTGGAACCAGCTTGCGCGTATTTTGAATGCCTCGGAAGGTTGCCCCCGCAGTGATCGTTCCGGTGACACTCGACGGCTCACTCGCTAATGGAGGCATATTGCCGATCTGCTTACTAATCGCCAGCCAGTCAACGCCATACTGAAAGCTATCGGAAAGCTCGACTTCCAGAATCTTAGCCTCCAAAATCACCTGATAACGATTCCTCTGCTTCAGCGCATTCAAATAGTCTTCAACCTCACGCAGTTCAGCCGGTAGTGCACGCACAACAACGAGACCGGCCTGTTTGTTGATCATGACACTTTTGGTGTGAACTGCTTCGAATTGACTACTGCTTCCAGCCCCTTCAACTCCTGTGGATGAATCGGGAGTCCTTCCTTCTACTGCCTTCTCAGCAACCTTATTGGCAATCTTGTCTTCGACCTTTTCTTGGAGTCCTTTGATTCCCAGAAAACTCTCCAGAGAGAATTGAAGCTCCGTCCAGAAATTGGAAGAGTTGGTCGTTTCAACATTGCTGCCGGAAACACTGCTTGTCGTAGAAGATTGGCCATCGCTTGAAGTTGATGTTAAATCAGTCGAATTACCAGAGCTGACCGTCGTCTGAGATCGCCCTTTGCGAATGACTGGGAGGAAATCCACTTTGAATGTGCGCGTTGTCATTCGACGAGGGAATATTTTAAATCCAATCTCCTCGTACTGACAGTAAAATCCATAAATTTCACAAACAGTATCAACAACTTCCTCGACTGTAACATTATTCAGCGTCAAGGAAACATTGCCTGAAACCAGTGGATGAATCACCATATTCTGGTCAGAACCATCCACGAGACCAACAAAAAAATCTCGGGCAGGAACATTGTCCACCATCACATCAAAACGCGCTTCACTATCATTCAATTCTTGAACCGGCTTGGCCGCTCCAGATGAACGGGAAGTCGGCAGGAGGGCATCGGCCACACTTTTTGGAATGGCGTGTAACTCATCGGCATGGAATCCAGCCTCCATCTCCTGGTCGTTCATCTCCTTTACCATTGTGTCATAGGACATCTGGAACTCTGTGGTCGCCGGGTGATCTTTCTTGATACCCGAACAAGCAACCAGCATCAAAGCTGCAGCTCCTAAAGCAAAGGGTCGAGCCCAATGACCGAACGTTCTGCCAATAGCGGAGTTGATTCTATCTTCCGCAATGTGTGGAGCGTTTTTCTGCCTCATCATCAGGTTCCTATCCATGTGGCATGATATGCTTATGTCAACCTTTTGACCGGGAATATGCCCACCTTTCTAAACCGCAGAAAGATGAATTCAACCCTTTACAATCAACATATTAGTTTCATAACCATCACTCACAATTCACAAGAGTTCCACACCGGTGGCTCTCTCCGCAGAACAAGTAACTGCAAATACTATTCCAACAGTGGACCACGAGAACACGAGCTCGTGAATCCTTGAGAAATCCAAAAGGGTAGACACAGTTATTGGTCTGTCTGAGGAATAGATCAGGAACAGAAGAACGCGTTCACGCAGAAGAAAGCAGCTACAGAACAGAGCCACTACATTGATTAGGTGTTTAGTCCCGGAGTGAGGAATACTGGACACTTCAAACTGACTGGATGAAGAAAGAGAGGAGAGATCCGAACGAATCATAGATGATTCTGAACGGGAAATACATATTAATCGACAGTGACTGAGGAGCGCAGACGGATCAACAACCTCGACTGTCTCCTCTTCAGGTGCCGATCAACTCCTGCTTGAGGCTTAACGTGTAGATTTCAAATGTGATAAGCGCTGCAGGATGCTCTTCAACCACATAATCCATCTTTTCCCAAAACACCATCCACGGTTTCTTTTCCAAGGCACGAAAATAACGAAATACAGCGAGGAATTCACCCCTAACCTCAATCTTGAAACCGTGACGATAGATGACCACCTCATCATCATCATCAGATGAGATGGAATCACCTTCCAGATCAACCAGAGGCAAGGCTTTCATACTGACCAGTGTGAGTCCGGACTGTGCATCCAGAACCGATTTGAGAACTGTGATCATCTCACTGGGAGTTACCATGTTCCTGGTAGCTTTCCGAAGGGTCTTTTTTCTCTTTTTGATTTTTTTAACCAGGGAGTCACGGTACTGACGCGCTTGCTTATTGGGGTCTTGATTCTTACGTGCAAGAATCTGCTGTTGTGCATCAAGCAGAGTAGCAATTTGAGACTCCAAGTCAGCAATCTTCACTGCGGACTCGGCTTGCTTCTTTTGTGCGGGTATCCAGTATAACTGGTACCAACCTCCACCAAAGAGCATACATGCCAAAACCAACATAATGGCACGCTCCCGCAGCGACAGACCGTTGATCTGTTCCAGTAGGTGCTCATATTTCAGACGCATATCGCGTTGCAGGTCACCCATCATTTAAACCCCGGCGTCCCATTCTTAACTCTTATTACATGATCTTGTGTGCGTTCGTATTTGAGCAGAATGATGACTCTAACCAACTGTGTCTGTCACACAACTCCGACCACTCCATGAAATCCTGCCAATAACCGATTCAATCTTCGTCGTATCCTGACATTGTATGAAGATGGAAGGTGATCACACCCTTTTCATCCGCAACTTCTTCCATATCCAGATGTCGGAACGGTTTTCCTGAAAAGGTTGCATGACTGGACAACGATTCGACAAACAGAGGAATTCTGTCTGCCTGTGTTGTACCCCCTTCCAGCACGATCTCCTTACCACCTTCATAAAACCCCATGGTCGTAATCCAGACACCGGGAATGGTGCTCATTCCCAACCCCTGCATTAATTCTGAGAAACCACCGGACCTTCTGTCGATATGCTTCTCGAGAGATCGAATCACTTTCTTGATTCTCTTTGACGATTTTTTCAGAGAATCCGCCTCATCTTCCAAATCCGGATCTTTCTCCGGAGCAGGAAACCGCACATTCAGTTCCTGAACCTGCTGGGCATACTGTAGCTGCTCGCTCTGAAGCCGAGCGACTTCATTTTCAACGTCAGAAAGACGACCTCTCTGAATAACTGTCATCACCACCAGCACTAAGATCAGAAATAGCACGGCAAGAAGCAGAATCTCACCATCCAGAGGTTCTCTTTTGGGGTGAAAGCGTTGTTGATAGAGGTTGATTTGTTGCATGATTCAGTCACTCCAGTTTGCGCAATGCCGTTCCGATGGACGTCAAGCATCGGGACAGATCAAGTGGATCAAACTCACTGGAGAACTCCAACAGCTCATGTACAGGATAATCCTTCACCCGAATGCCAAGCTTATCGGAGATAACGGATTTGATACCGGGAATCATCACTTCCATGGGGAAAATATGCAGACTACTGACAGGGGGCTGACGGAAGTGACTCTCGTAGTAATCAAGGGTTCGCTGGACATCGAGTGCGATGGTATCGATGGCCCGGCAATTCATCAACACCTCACGATCGACATCAGCAGAACCTCCCAGATCTTCCAACATCTTGTCCAGCCCAATCTCAAAATGGCGCGCAAGATAGAGCGTCCCCTGACGCGTAACCAACACCATCCCGGACGTTCGCTCAACCAGGAGCATTGCGATTCCTTCCAGATCATCTTCATGGAGAACCGCAAGGTTTCGCAACGACATCTCAACAATATCGATCGCCTGGAGATTCAATCTTTGGCGATGAAATGTTGATGCAATGCTCTTAATCTCATTTTCCCGACAGGCAACAACATACACCTTCTTGCCATCCCCCTCATCACCCGCCCCCATGCTCTCCCCCGGCAGGCCAAAAACCTCCACAACGGCCTCCTGTGGCGAGTACTCCAAACGATCCTTGATGCGCCAGCGCATGGCCGTCGACAACTCAGATTCCGGAACATTAGGCGCTTCTGCTGGGAACAGCTCATACTTGTCGTGCGACAAGGTACTCACAAAGGTGGCTGATTGAAGTTTGAGATTTTGTACGATGG
>JADGBX010000148.1 GCA_015231265.1 Magnetococcales bacterium
GAGAACTGGAACATCTCTCTATTCCACTACCGCATGCACGGCGGCGTCAGCGGCAGGGTTTTGGTGGGGCTGGAGGTGCGGAAGGAGGAGAATGAAACCCTCAACCGTTTTCTCGAAGAGCTGGGTTTCCCCTATAAGGAGGAGACCGCAAACCCCGCCTATATTCTATTTTTGTAGAGGGTTCCCTCAGTTTAGGGTGCGTCTTCAGTAAGGGGATCGTGTACTCAGGGCGTGTTCTCAATGAGCCCGAAACCGCGCTGGCGTGCTGCCGGTGTCTCTCAGTTGAAAAACCGAGATGCTAACCTAACGAGGTGTTTTTCAAAAAGAAAAGAGGAGAAATTGGTGCGCATCCGAAAGACGGCAAAAGGGGTGTAGAGCCACGCGAGAAGAGCAGCCAAGCGATATTTCAGTGTTTTGCCCGTATCCACTTTTCCTATTTTACCATCAATGAAATAGGAGCAGACCTGCATCATGTCCATAGCTTTGAGCTGCTGTTTACTACACCAGACCAGCTCTTCACCGCACGCGGATTCGACGCTGTTTTCCAACTCAATCCACTGCTCGATGTTCTGCGGACGCGTGTAGCCCATTGTTAAGGCAATCTCATAGAGCTCAGTATTTGGCAGAGGACGAAATTTATTGGGTGGAAAGAGAATCGCCGCAGGATTATCCCTGACCAGCCTCAACATGAGGTTCTGGGTCGCAATCAGATCCTCCATGGTCTCCCCCGGAAGGGCAACGATCCAGTTGTAAGCGGTTTTGATCTCCGGATGGCGGGCCATTTTCAGGTTGATTTCGACAATATCCTCGACAGTACAATCCTTCCGCATCAGATCCAGCATGCGTTGGGAGCCTGATTCGGCACCAATATGCATGATATCCGTGCCTGCTTCAGCCAGCTTGTGCAGAAACTCGTCGCTCATCTTTTTTATCTCATTGATGCGCGCCCCTCGAAAACCAAGTTTGACCGGAACCCTGCGCCGTTGAATCTCATCGATGATCTCTTCAACGTGGGAGAGTCGTACAAAAGAGTCGTCATCAATGAAATAGATGTAGGTGGCCCCATAGGTCTGCTGCACATATTCGATGTGATCGACGATATCGTTCGGAGAGTAGAGCTCATATTTTCGGCGAATATTCCGGTACTGAGCCGGCGAGGAGCAGAAGGCGCATTTGTAGGGGCAACCCATGGCTGAATAGAGGGAAAAGATCCGCTCATCGCTGTCCAGTTGACCATAAAAATCAAGGTTTTGTTTGATCAGATGATAGGGGATATCCCGAAAATCAATCATCTCAAACCTGTTTTTGGCCGGTTGTGAAATGATGTGAGTGCCGCTTCGAAAAGAGAGACCCGCTATCTCATCGAGGGCCAAGGCGTCGGGACGATTATCAAGGTGCTTTGCCAACTGGGCCAGGGGTTCGGAACCATAGCCCGAGATGACATAGTCGATCGTTGATTCCAGGAACAGCTCTTCTGGATTGAACGTCGCATGCGGTCCACCCCAGACGATGGCCAGTTGCGGGTAGCGTTTCCTCGCCCAACGGCTGATTGCAAGAGCGTTGCGGATAGGAGCCCCGGTCATCACGCTGATGCCTAACAGCAGCGTTTCGTCATCAATCAAGCGACTGAGATTCTCTTGCCACCCGTCAGGCGCCAGCCGGACATCTTCCAGACGCAGGTCGTACCCCGCTTTGATCGCATCGACCCCAGCATAGAGGATGCTCAACGGCAGGTGGTTGACCATGGCGCCCGAGATACCCAATTTCGGGTAGACCAGAACGATGTTTCGAGGAGTCATCACGGAGTGTTCTTCACTGAACTCGTGCGATCAACAGGATGAAAAACAGTCCCTTTTTGCTCCAAGCGCCCACGCTTGTGACGACCATCATTGTGGATATCGCGCACTGATGCCCGAATGACGAAGCTGACGATGGCCAGGGCAAAGACGATGGTCAACGTACAGGTGACCGCCAGATAGTAGAGCGACAGTGTATGGACGCCAATCGATGCCAGGACCATGGCAGGCAGTCCGATACCGAAGATGAGAAAATTGGCGATCAGGATGATGACCTTGAAAGGGTTGTAGTATGATATACCCTGCAGTATCAATTGTATGGCAAGCATTGAGTCGAAGAAATGGTTGACCTTGCTCTTGCCCTTTCGTTTGCGATAGCTGATGGGAAGGAACTTGACGAAATAGGGTTTTTGAAAGGCGATGACCGTCAAGCCCGTGGTGAAGGAAAACGTGCCGCAGAGATAGCCCCAAAACTCCAGAACCATCGATTTCTTGAAGATTCGTAGGCCACTGTTGGGGTCGACGATGCTGTGGCCCGACAGCACGGAGGCAAACTTGACGAACAACCAACGGCTGATGCGCTTGAGAAGGACATCGTGATCATGCGTGTTGGAGCGCTGACCGATCACCATATCAAAACCGTTTTCCATCTCCTTCAGGAGCCTTGGGATCTGATCGATAGGGTAGGTGCCATCGCTGTCGAAGATGCAGATCCAGTCAAAACGGGCATAGACAATACCGGTTTTCAGAGTGTTGCCATAGCCTATGTTGATGGGGTGGGATACCAAGGTAACGAATGAAAATTCCGAGACGATTTCAGCCGTTCGGTCAAGACTGCCATCGTTGACGATGATGACTTCAGTGGGAATGTGGAGATTGGACGCGATACTCTCAACCTCTTCAAGAGTTTCGCGAATTCCCTGTTCTTCATTGTAAGCCGGGATAACTATTGAGACTCCGAAGGATTCTCTCGTGTTCATATGTACCGCACCCGTGTTCTTAACCATAAGATGAGAGCATTTCCTGTTGTAACAGGTCCACGTATGCGTGCGTGGCTGCTTGTGTTTCCTTGCCTGTCAACGAGTAGAATGTACCGTGCTGGATCTCTTCGACTTTGGGCCTCATACACGTTATTCAGGGGTATGGACTTCAGTACCGTCATGACTGGCGTGGTCGTAGATGGTCGAGCATTGAAGCGATCACACACTTTTCCGCAGGCGTATGGCATCCCTGTGTCAGCTTTTCGTATGTCACTCACACTCAACTTCTGACTACCTCAAAATCCTCTGATTGTCCAGATAATTTACTAAGACGTTCATGATGAACCGCTTCAGAGACCAGGATAAAAGCGCTGATTTATGGCGTGTTTTAGGGCGTGCGTTCTACGCCTCACTCTTTGCCCGATCCCCTTTTCGACGTGTTAAGAGCCAGACCGGACCTCCGGGTAGTCCAGTCGCGAGAATCACCAATCCAAAACCCACTGAGAGGACGAAGGCCTCTTGAGCAGGTATCCCAATGAAGCCGAAGGCAGCAATCATCGCCCCTTCACGCACCCCCCAGCCGGCCAAGGAAATGGGAACTACCGAGACCAGGACAACGGGTGGAACCAGAACCAAACAGGCCAGAAAGGAAACCTCTATACTCAGCGCAAGCGCCAGACAGTAGACCACAAACGTAACCGATGCGTGGATGAACATGGAGATACCCAATGTGATGCGTGCGATCCGAGCATGATGCAGGATCTGCCAGGCATCGGAAGAGAGGGTGACAAGTCCACGCGTAATCTTGTTAGTCTGGAAACGCTCCGGAAGATGTTTGAGCAGCAGGAGTGTTACTACTGCCGAAGCAGCGGCCATGATCAGAGCCAGAATCATCCAGAATGAGAGACTGTTTCCCAACTGAAAATAGAGCAGAGGCAGGCAGAGAACGACCAGCAGCGTGAGACCAACCAGAGCAATGATGCGATCCATCATCACACTGCGCACAGACAACCCGCCGGGATAACCATCACGATAGAGCCGCCATGCTCGAACTGCGTCCCCTCCCACCGTCGAGGGCAAGGCTTGGTTAAAGAAGATGCCGATGAGAACCAACTGGAGTCCATAGAGATACTTGATGGAGACTTTCATGGTCTCCAGGACCGCGATCCAGCGGAACACGGACAGAAAGATACAGAGCATGGCAGTTGCAAAAGCTGCGAGCAGTAACAGGGGATCGGCAGAACTGAGTTGATCACCGGTTTTTTCAAGGTCATTGGCAGGAAAAAGCCACGCGATCAGACCGACTGAGATGGCCGCCTTGATCAAGAACCCAATACTACTCTTCAAACCACCGCCACTCTCCTTGGCAGTCACCGGGTCATGGAGTTGAGCGTTGTCTGCCGTACCATCATTTTCGTGTTCCATACTCTATCCACTGTCGTCACAGGTGTGTTCCTGAGTGCCGGTAACCTTCAGCTATTGTTTCATAGCCTTTGTGGCATCGGTGGTGTTCGTGTCGCGGCAAAAAGAGGTCGGGGCATCATGAGTGGGTAAATCATGGTGGGTAAATCATGGTGGGTAAAATCATGGTGAGTAAATTCATGAAGTATGTTGAACCTGTATTGGAGTGTGAGGTGTGCCGACAATAGTGGACAGATCCAACGTAATCAGCGTGCACAGCCACAAACGCGGATTCGTTCTCAGTGAGGAGACCGCCCAAACGTGTTCTCTACCGATTGTTTTTTCTAACGACATGGGCGATGATTTTTCCCTTCCCAACAAGTCGATTTGCAACAAAAGCTGTGGAGAGAATCAGACGAAATGGCAGGTTCGATGTCAGGCGTTTTGCCGGTGTATCGGTGATGATCGACTCCACGATCTCAAACCCCATTTCATCATAGATGTAGTCCATGGTCTCAGGTTTGAAATTGAAATTGTGGCCACCGATGCGATTGAAGCTCTGCTCCATAAAGAACGTTATCCGTCCGCCACTCAAACGGTAGAGAACTTCTGACCCCAAAGAGATGAGATCGTCATAATTGTTGGTCCAGTTGACAAGAAATCCTCCTGGCGCCAACTTCCCTCTAAGCTGCTGCAAAATAGTCATGGGGTCTTCAAAGTGCTCGAAGACATCAAGAAGTGTAATCAAATCATAAGAATCATCGGCCAGAGTGGCGAGATTCTCACTCAGATCACCAATGCGATGGGGGATACCGCGTTGCTCTAAAATCGGTCCGTAGTCGGGACCAATTTCAAGACCAAGTATCTCATTGTCCGCCTGCAGCGTCTTTAAAAAAGAGCCAGTAGCGCACCCGATATCCAAAACACGTTTCCCCTTAACCGTCAAATAGGGGCTTAAAGAGTCAGGCATATCAAAGTCGGAGAGCACAGACTCGAAATATTGAGGCTTCTCCTCCATTCTCTGAGCAGAGTAGACTTGGGCGTTGTCGACAGTCGGTAGACAAAAACGCGTTTGGCAACGAGGGCAGGTGTAGATTCGATACGCATCTATCTGGAAATGGCCGTCACTCTGGGAGCTGTTTTTACAGATAGGACACGCATTCTCGTGGTGTGTTGTCATGAATCCCGACTCCTCAATGCCCGTTGAAACGAGCGTGCAGACGCGGCTCGACTCCATAGCGGCCAGAATGGTATGTTTTCATATTCAAGCTTCCTTGAACAGAGTTAAAGCGCAGTGGCTTGTCGTACTTCGACTCTCCTCACGTGATGATGCGTACCATGATACGAGGTCATTGATGGAATTGATGCATTCTGAAGATAGGCCGGATGTTCTATTGATCGCAGCTCCAAGCACCATGGAGAGCCGTTTCAAATCCACAACGTCTCTCTATAAACCGACCGAGCCCCTAGGTCTGCTCTATATTGCTGCCAACCTGCTAAAGCATGGCTACTCCGTCCGTTTCATCGACTTCAATGCCGAGGGAATCGCTCTCCCGGAGGCGATTTCCCTCATCGAAAAAATTCAACCAAAGATTCTGGGTATCTCCTGTTTGACTCAGGAAGCCTACATGGTGGAAGAGCTGCTCAAGCAGGTGCGTCACACTCTGCCACAAACCCCGGTCGTTATGGGTAATGTTCACTCCAGTTACTTTTTTGACTACTATCTGAAAAACAACCTCAGCGACTATGTGGTCCACGGTGATGGCGAAGAGACCATGGTGGCGCTGACTGAAGTGATTCTCTCCAAAGGCGATCCCAAAACAGTCAACGGCATCTCTTATCTTGATTCAGAAGGTGGAAGTGTTACGACACCACCTAATATAATCAATGACTTGGACGCTCTCCCTCCGCCGGCCTGGGAGCTGGCCAAGATCGAGAAGTATAAAGCCTCCTTCTACTATAATTTTCAACCGGATCGTACCCGCATCATGATCTCATCCCGAGGGTGCCCGATCGGCTGCACCTTCTGTACCATTCATGATGGCAAAAAGGTCCGTTTTCACTCGGCAGAGCGTGTTGTTGCCGAGATTCAGCATCTGGTCGACACCTATGGTACGACCCACATTAATTTCCAGGATCCCATGTTTCTCACGCGGCCCTCACGGGTTCGAGATATATGCAATGGTTTGATCGATAAGGGGATTAAAATAGGCTGGGCCTGTGAAGCCCACGTCAACTATGCCCGTGAAGACCTCTTTGAAATTATGAAAAAAGCTGGTTGCCACACGGTGTTTTTCGGGCTGGAGTGCGGTGATGACGCCTTGTTGAAGAACATCGGCAAGCGGACGACGGTTGAACAAGGGAAAAAGGCCATTCACATGGCTCGAAAATATGGCTTGAAACCAGTCGGTTTCTTCCTTCTCGGCGTTCCAGGTGAGACGGAAGCGCTCAGCCAGAAAACCATCGACTTTGGACTCTCGCTGCCTTTGGACATGGCCTTCTTCAGCATCACCGTACCGCTGCCAGGTTCACAAATGTTCAAAGAGTTTGTTGAAAACGATAAACGTTTCGACCCCTACAACTGGAACGGTTTCAGCAATACCGGCTACTTTGGTGATAAGAATCCCGAGTGGAGTCCGCCGGGTCTTCCGTATGAAAAACTGAAAGTCATCCAAGCCAATGGAATGCGTCGTTTCCATCTGCGGCCTAAGATGATTCTGCGTCACCTCTGGACGCTCCGGCGTGCCACCCTGCACGACTTCAAAGCGGTGTTGATGACCACTTGGATGACGTTGAAGGAGTCATTCGCCTCTCGTCCCACGAGCTCATGATGGCTGCAAGGGCGTGTCCTCGATGCGCTCGAAACCGCACCGGCGTGCCGCCAGCCCTTCGGGTTTAGCCTGAAAATGCGCCATCCCTGAGGGCATATGCGATGGGCAGATGGGATCGGAGCGTGTTCAACGGTTCCTCTCCTTCTTCTCTTTCTTCCCGGTCAAAGACCACGTCGTTCCGTGGGTCAACTCCAGAGCCGCAACCTGAAGCCGATTATCATGGGCCAGAGCCGTCATCTCTTCTTTGCTGAAGTGGTAGGAGATCGGTGCATGCATCAGATCGAAACAGGCCGCCCAGATAAAGGTGAGACGGTTAGGTGACCAAAACATCATATGGGCATGGAGAGGCATTCGTTTGGCAAGAGAGGGAAGCAAACGGTCCATCGGTACATAGAGCAGATGAATCAACGCGAATATGGCAAGAGCCGGAAGGAGTGAAAGATAGCGAACCACGTTGAGAGGGAGCTTGGTTAGAATGAATTTCAGACTATTCCAGCCAGGCAGTGAGTCCTTCATGATATCTTCCTGATATATTGTTGATTTTTAGTGTTATTTAT